>DATBMX010000134.1:0-8956 GCA_036554625.1 Aestuariivirgaceae bacterium | reverse complement strand
GGCAAGCTCGCCGACTGTCAGGAAAAGGACCCCGCGAAGTCGGAATTATTCCTGGTCGAGGGCGACAGCGCCGGCGGATCGGCCAAGCAAGGGCGCAATCGCGAGGTCCAGGCGATCCTGCCACTGAAGGGCAAGATCCTGAACGTCGAACGCGCGCGCTTCGACAAGATGCTGTCGAGCCAGGAGATCGCAACCCTCATCACCGCGCTGGGCACAGGCATCGGCACCGACGAGTTCAACGCCGACAAGCTGCGTTACCACAAGATCATCATCATGACCGACGCCGACGTCGACGGCGCCCATATCCGCACGCTTCTCCTCACCTTCTTCTTCCGGCAGATGCCCGAATTGATCGAGCGCGGCCATCTCTATATCGCCCAGCCGCCGCTTTATAAGGTGAAGCGTGGCGCCTCCGAGCAGTATTTGAAGGACGCGAAGGCGCTCGACAATTACCTCATCGACACCGGGCTTGAAGACGCGGTGCTCGTTCTGGGCAACGGGCAGGAGCGAGCCCGCTCCGACCTGCGTTCCATCGTGGAGGAGGCCCTGAGCGTGCGCGCCGCTCTCGATGCCCTGCATTCGCGCTATTCGCGCTCGGTGATCGAGCAGGCGGCGATTGCCGGGGCGCTCAATCCCGAGGTCTTGTCCAATCCTGAGAACGCGGAGCAGGCGGCGCGCTACATCGCACGCAGGCTCGACATCATTTCCGAGGAAACCGAGCGCGGCTGGATCGGCACGCCCATGAGCGATGGCGGCCTGACCTTCAGCCGCGAGGTGCGCGGCGTCAAGGAAAGCTGGACCATCGACGGCAAGCTCATCGCCTCCGCCGACGCCATGCGCCTCGATAGAAAGGCTGCCCATCTGCAGGAAATCTATGCCCGGCCGGCAAGGCTCAGGCGCAAGGACCAGGATACCATCATTCACGGGCCGCTCGAGCTGCTCGAAGCCGTTTTTGCGGCCGGTCGCAAGGGCGTAACTCTCCAGCGCTACAAGGGCTTGGGCGAGATGAACCCCGAGCAGCTGTGGGAAACGACGCTTGATGAGAATGTCCGCTCGCTCCTCAAGGTTCAGGTTCGTGAACTCGACGAGGCAGACGATCTGTTTACCAAGCTCATGGGCGATGTCGTGGAGCCGAGGCGCGACTTTATTCGCGAGAATGCGCTCTCCGTCGCCAATCTTGACGTATAATGGAACGACGGTCGCAGGAAGCGGTCGTTTGATCCTTCGGGGAAGGCATGGGCATATTCGGGGCGCAATCGAGGAGACGGACGGGTAAAGGCCGTGCCGAGCCTCAGCTTTTTAGCAGCCGCCGCGCACCCCTGAAAGCTGCGCCGCGCCGCAAGCCCCTTGTGTTTCGCATCATGGCCTGGGGAGTCATGCTGTGCCTGTGGGCGCTCATCGGCCTCGCCGGCCTCACCGTCTACGTTTGGTTTTCTCTTGATCAGCAGGGGCTCTTCAAGGTTCCCGAGCGCGAGCCCGGCATGATTCTGCTTGCCTCCAATGGAGAGGTCATTGCCGAGCGCGGCACGTTTTTCGGCGATGAGATTCGTCTCGACGAGGTTCCCTCCTATGTGCCGCAGGCCATTATCGCCATCGAGGACCGTCGCTACCACAGCCATTTCGGCATTGATCCCGTCGGGCTGGCGCGCGCGACCGTTGCGAACTTCCGCGCCGGGCGGATCGTCGAGGGCGGCTCGACCATTACCCAGCAGCTTGCCAAGAACCTCTTCTTGAAACCCGAGCGCACCGTCGAGCGCAAGCTGCAGGAGTTGGTCCTGGCTCTTTGGCTTGAGGCCAAATACAGCAAGGACGACATTCTCCAGCTCTATCTCAATCGCGTCTATTACGGCGCCGGCGCCGTCGGCATCGAGAAGGCCGCCCAGAAGTATTTCCGCAAATCGGCGCGTGAGGTCACCCTTGGCGAAGCGGCGATCTTGGCTGGCGTTCTCAAGGCGCCCGCCACCTACAATCCGATCAATCATCCTAAGGCCGCCCGCGCGCGTGCCAATGAGGTGATCCGTGATATGGTCGCTGAAGGCTTCGTCACCCCCGATGAAGCCGAGGAAGCCTTGACCAAGACGGTGGCCGCCAAACCCGTGGAATATGTCTCGGCTTCTCACTATCTCGTCGATTGGGTGGCCGAGCAGATTCCCGAACTCATCGGCGTCCTCGACCAGTCGATCATCGTCGAGACGACGCTCGACCAGAATTTGCAGCGCATCGCCGAGAAGGCCGTGCGCCAGCGCGTCATCAAAGAGGGTGGCAAGCTCAACGTCTCGCAAGGCGCCGCGGTCGTGCTCGACATGCGCGGCGCCGTTCTCGCCATGGTCGGCGGCAAGTCATACATCAGGAGCCAGTTCAACCGCGCCGTGAAAGCCAAGCGCCAGCCAGGCTCCTCTTTCAAGCCTTTCGTCTATTTGACGGCTCTCGACCAGGGCATGACTCCCGATTCGGTCGAGATCGACGAGCCGGTTCGCTTCGGCAATTGGGAGCCCGAGAACTACAGGCGCAAATATCTCGGCCGTGTCAGCCTCAAGAAGGCCATGGCTCTTTCCTTGAACACGGTTGCCGCCAAGCTCGCCGTCGCCGTGGGCCCCCAGAACGTCATCACCACCGCCCATCGCCTCGGCATAAATTCCGAGCTCGTGCCCAATGCATCGATCGCGCTCGGCACCTCGGAAGTGACGCTCCTTGAAATGACCTCGGCCTTCGCCCCCTTCGCCAATGGCGGCAGCGCCGTTGTGCCCTATGTCGTCACGCGCATCATCTCGCGAGACGGCACGATCATATACGAGCGCCGCGGCGATGGGTTGGGAATGGTCGTTGACGGCTGGAGCGTGGGCGCCATGAACACCATGCTCCGCGAGGTGATCCGCTCAGGCACGGGCAAGCGCGCTGGAATAGAAAACCAGGATGTCGCCGGCAAGACCGGCACCAGCCAGGATTATCGCGATGCCTGGTTCTTGGGCTACTCTGCCTATCTCGTCTGCGGCGTATGGATCGGCAATGACGACAACTCGCCGACGGACAAGGTTACCGGCGGCGGCCTCCCGGCCTCCATTTGGAAGGACATCATGGAGCCGGCTCACGCCGGGCTCGATTACGCGAATCTTCCTGGCGAATACCAAACGGTCGCTCATCGCCAGAGCCAGGGCGGCCTGTTCGATATCTTCCGCGACATGCTCGGACGTCATCAGGAGGAAGACGAGTTCGACCAGCTCGTTGACGACGTCGAAGCACGGCCGCGCCGCCGCCAGCGTTTGAGCGACGAGCTGCGCAAGCAGCGCGAGCGCCGCTAGCCATAACGGTGCAGCTGCCTGCCGTTCTGCTTCATCCACGCGCGCGCCTGATTGCACGCCGGACAATGTTTCTCGACGAGCGCCCAGAAACGCCGCCCGTGATTCATGTGCTTTAGATGGGCAACCTCATGCGCCGCCACATAATCGAGCACGAAAGGCGGCGCCAGGATCAGCCGCCAGGAAAAGGAGAGCTGCCCCGCCGCGGAGCATGAGCCCCATCGGCTCGCCTGGTCCCTCACGGAAATCTTGCGGAAGCTCACGCCCATGCTCTTGGCATAGGCAAGGCTCGCCGCGGTGAGATCCTTTCGGCTTTCGGCCTTGAGCCAATCGCTCAGGCGCCGCGCCAGATGCGCTTCATTGCCGGCGATTTCGATCAGTCCCGGCCTCTGCTCATCGGGTGCTCTCACCCGAACGAGCCCGCGCAACTCTCCGGTGAGAGCGACCAAATGCGGCTGGCCGCGCAAGGGCACGAACGCGCCGGGGCGGAATGTGACGGTCTCGTGAGCTTTCGCCAGCCGCGATTTGATCCATTCCGCATGGGATTTGGCAAAATCCAGCGCCTTGAGGCGGCTCGCGCGCACGGGCAGCGTCAGGAGCACGCCCTTGCCTCTTCTGTCGAGCCTCAGGATGATGCGCCGCGCCCGTGCATTGCGTTTGAACGTCAGGGGAAGAACCTCGCCGTCGATGGTGAGCTCCGCGCGCTCGTCTCCCCTGGCGGGCTTCTCCATCCGCAGGCAGGCCGTCATGCGCTAGCGTGATGCGCTGTTCATGAACTCGACGAGTTTGGGCACGGTTTCGCGGTTGAAGTGCGAGCCGTTGAATACGCCGAAATGCCCGACCCCCTTCTGCAGATGGTGGCGTCGGCGTGCCGCCGGCAGATTTCTGCACAGCTCATGTGCCGCCTGCGTTTGCCCGAGCCCGGAAATATCGTCCCTTTCGCCCTCAACCGTAAACAGCGCCGTGCGCGTGATGGCGGCGGGATTAACCCTTTCGCCGCGGTGAACGAAGCTGCCCACGGCGAGCGCATGGCGGATGAAGACCTGCTCCACCGTTTGCAGATAAAACTCGCCTGTCAGATCCATGACCGAGAGGTACTCGTCGTAGAATTCCTTTTGCTTGCTGGCCTTGGCGACATTGCCTTCCACCAGATGCCAGTAGAGCTCGCGATGCGCCCCCATGTGGCGCTCGAGGTTCATGGCCACGAATCCGGTTAGCTGCATGAATCCCGGATAGACTTCGCGCCCGGCGCCCGGATGCAGGAAAGGCACCTGCACGATGGCATTGCGCCTGAACCACTCGACGCCGCGCTCGATCGCATATTGATTGACGATGGTCGGGTTGCGCCTTGTGTCGATGGGTCCGCCCATCAGGATCATGCTCCGCGGCAGATTGGGATCGTGCCGTTCCGACATGAGCGCCACCGCCGCGAGCACCGGCACCGACGGCTGGCAAACGGCCATGACATGCGTGTTGGGACCGAGCGCCGCCAGCATTTCGAAGAGATAATCGATGTAGTCGTCGAGATCGAATTTCCCAGAGGCCGCAGGTACTTCGCGCGCATCGACCCAATCCGTCACATAGACATCGGCGTAGGGCAGCATTGCCTCGACCGTGCCCCGCAGGAGCGTTGCGAAGTGGCCGGACATTGGCGCGACCATCAAGAGTTTCGGCAACGGCGTTGCCGGCGAAGTTTCCTTCCTGAAGTGCAGGAGCCGGCAGAAGGGCTTCGTCAGGATCGCAGTTTCCGTGATTCTGACCTTGCGATTGCCCTTGGTGATCGACGTGATGCCGAATTCCGGCCGCCGGAATCGCCGCGTTGTCCGCTCCATGATCTCCATGGAAGCCGCCATGGTCCGTCCAAGCGTCGTGGACGAAAGCGGATTTTTTGGATGTGTCCAGAAAATTTGGCTGACGCCGGCTGCCGCATTGAACGGCGCCGCTGCCGCCTGATTCAGTTCATAGAGGTGGTATAGCAAGTTCTAGCCCCCTCGGTTCCCCGTGGGAAGACTGCAGCAAAACGAAGTTGCGCCGCAAGGGTCTCCTGCGACACGAACTTAAAAACTGCGGGCCTTGTGGCAGTAAAATCATGACTGCGCGATGGCGTCCTCTATGGCCTTGGCAAGTGCCTTTGCATCGGTTTGATAACTGAAATGCTTTAGAAAAGTTCCTTGTTTGTCCATCAGATAGATAATGCTCGAATGGTCCATGAGGTAGTCCTCGCCCCCAGAATCTTTGCCTTTGGCGTAATACACGCGATAGGCCTTGGCGGCCTTGTCGATCGCCTCGGGGCTTCCCGTCAGCCCGAGGAACTGTGCATGAAAATGGGGCATGTACTGGGAGAGCGCCTTCACATCGTCCCGTTGCGGATCGATGGTGATGAAGAGAGGCTGTATCTCGCGGGCCTTCTCGCCGAGTTGATCGAGCGCCGAGGAAATCACCTGCAGTTCTGCGGGACACACGTCGGGGCAATAGGTGTAGCCGAAGGCGACCAGCATGTACTTTCCTCGAAAATCGCGGTCGGTCACCTTTTGCCCCGTATGCGCCACGAGTTCGAACGGCCCGCCGACGAGTGCAGCGCCGGAGGTGACCGGTCCTTCATTGCGATCGAGCAGGCTCAAGCCTGCCGCCAGTGCGATGAGAGCCGCTGCAGCAAGCGTGATGAGGCCGAAGATCTTGTTGAAGGAGAACGACTTCACCTGATTGGACCGGGTTTGCTCGCGCCGCACCATATAGACTAATCTGACGGACCGGCAAGCGCTGGAACCCATTATCCATGAGCCTTAACCAATCCTCCGCGAGCACCCGCGGCCTGCGTCTCCAGACCCTCGTCCGCCTGCGCTGGATTGCCGTCGCCGGTCAGACGGCGGCCGTTCTCTTCGTTCATCTGGTGCTGGGCTTTCCCCTGCCTTTGGGCTTCTGCCTGGCGGTCATCGCCCTCTCGGCTTGGCTCAACATCTTCCTCGCCGTGCGCTGGCGCTCAACCCTGCGCCTGTCGGATCAAAGCACGGCCCTGCTTTTGGGCTATGACATCGTTCAGCTCGCAGCTCTCCTTTATCTCACCGGCGGTCTTGAGAACCCCTTCGCCTTTCTGTTCACCGTGCCGGTGATGGTTTCGGCCACCACCCTGCCGCAGCGCTACACGATATTGCTGGCCGGTCTTGCACTCTCCCTTTCCACGCTTCTCACCGTTTTCCACCTGCCTTTGCCGTGGAAAGAGGGCGAAACGCTCATCATGCCGCCCCTTTATATCGCCGGCCTCTGGACTGCGCTCCTGTGCGGCATGCTGTTCTCCGCCGTCTACGCCAGCCGCATCGCCGCCGAGGCGCGGCAGATGTCGGAAGCCTTGGCGGCCACCGAAATGGTTCTAGCGCGCGAGCAGCAGCTCTCGGCTCTCGATGGCCTTGCCGCCGCGGCGGCCCACGAGCTTGGCACGCCCTTGGCGACCATTGCTCTCGTCGCCAAGGAGCTGAAGCGCGAGTTTCCGCCCGCCACGGCCTATGAGGAAGACCTCGATCTCCTGCTCAGCCAAGCCGATCGCTGCCGCGAAATTCTCTCCCGTTTGTCCGACCGTGCCGCCCAGACGGATGCCATGTTTGCCAGACTCAAGCTCACCGTCATGCTGGAGGAGATCGCCGATCCTCTGCGCGGCTCCGATGTGGCGATCCGCGTCCACCGCGCGCCCGCTCCAGGTTCTCCCGAGCCCTGGCTCCTGCGCAACCCTGCGGTCAACTACGGGGTCGGCAATCTTCTCGAGAACGCCGTCGACTTTGCCACGAGCCGGGTCGATGTCGAGGCGCGCTGGTCGGACGATGAGGTGGCGATTCTCATTCGCGACGATGGGCCGGGTTTCTCTCAGGAGATATTCGACCGTCTGGGCGACCCCTTCGTCACCACGCGCCAGGGCTATGACACGGCCGATGGCGACGTCGATTTGAGCAAGCACCAGGGGATGGGCCTCGGTTTCTTCATTGCCAAGACGCTGCTCGAGCGCTCGGGCGCCGCCGTAGCTCTCGCCAACCGCAAGGACGACGGCAGGGGCGCGGTGGTTAGAATCGCATGGCCTCGCCGGGTGATCGAGGCTCCGCCCGCCGGCATGGTCGAGTCTGAGCCAGCCAGGGCCATGGCCGGGGAGAATTGACGCAAAGGTCCATTTGCGACACAACGCCGCCGAGGTTTGACATGAACGAGCCAGCTCTTCCGAAGGACAAGACGCTTCTGCTTGTCGATGACGACAAGCCCTTCCTGACTCGTCTCGCCCGCGCCATGGAAAGCCGCGGCTTTGAGGTGCGCATGGCGGAGACCGTTTCCGAAGGCGTCGAGCAGGTGAAAAAATCGCCGCCGGGCTACGCCGTCGTCGACCTCCGCTTGGCCGACGGCTCGGGCCTCGACGTCATCGGCGCCTTGCACCAGGCCCGCCCCGACGCCCGCGCCGTGGTGCTCACGGGCTACGGCAATATCGCCACCGCAGTCACCGCGGTGAAGCTCGGCGCCATCGACTATCTGGCGAAGCCCGCCGATGCCGATGCCGTCTATGGCGCGCTGATGGCCGAGACTGCGGCCCGCGCCGCTCTGCCCGAGAATCCCATGTCGGCCGACCGCGTGCGCTGGGAGCATATCCAGCGCGTTTATGAGCTGTGCAATCGCAATGTCTCGGAGACTGCCCGCCGCCTCAACATGCACCGGCGCACCCTGCAGCGCATTCTCGCCAAGCGCGCCCCGCGCTAGCAATTCGGATCGGCGAGCAGATGCAGCTTGAGTGCGGCCGCCCGGGCAAGGCGCAGCGTCACGGCCTTGCGCCGCGCCGACGACAGGAGATGTTCCTCGCCATGGCGGAGAATCTCGCCGCCCCAGCGGTCTGCCACCATCAGTCCTGCTTGTTCAGGCATGATCTCCGGCGGCAGCTCCGGCGGAATCGCGAAATAGAGACGGTCGCAAAACTCTTCATATTCGGGCCATTTGTGATCGGCTTTCAGGTCTGCGATGCTCGACTTGATTTCGATGCACCACAGCGATCCCGTGGCGCTCACCGCCATGACGTCGACGCGCCGCCCATTGGCGAGCGCCAATTCGCACACTGTTGCGAAGCCATGCGCGCGCAAAAGCCGGCACGCGCCGCGCTGGACGGCTGCGGCTGAGGGCGACTGCCGCCCGTCACTGAGAACGAGGTTTGGAAACGCGTCCTGCATGGGATCGCCCGTTCGTTCAAACGCAATGCATTGCCTGCAACCATAGGCTAGTCTACGCAGGGAGATCAAACCGAAAGGGTGAGGCTCGGGGGATCTATGCGGGCGTTCTTGGCACTGAGCCGCGCCATCGATTGGGTGAGCCGGCTTGTCGGCGTCTTCGCCACTTATCTCGTCCTGCTCGCCGCCCTCGTCAGCGCCTTCAACGCCATCGCCCGCTACAGCCTCAATTCTCTCATTCAATTGGAACGCCAGTTCTCTCCCATGGGCGGCAGCTTGAATTGGCTCCTGACGCTCTATCGCCAGAACTCGAACACGCTTGGCGAAGCCCAATGGTACATGTTTGCCGGCATGGTGATGTTCGGCGCGGCACATACCTTGCGCATGAACGAGCATGTCCGCGTTGATGTGATCTACGGATCGGTCGGCGAGCGCACGAGATTGTGGATCGACTTGGCCGGAGGCGTCTTCTTC
>DATBMX010000078.1:0-2582 GCA_036554625.1 Aestuariivirgaceae bacterium | reverse complement strand
GCGCAGCTCCTTCTTCGACAGCTTGCCGACCATGGTTTTCGGCAGGGCGTCGCGGAACTCGATCTGCGAGGGCATTTCGATCTTCGACAGTTTCGGCTCCAGGAACTTCAGAATATCGGCCTTGGTCGCGGTTTCCCCTTCGCGCAGCTTGATGAACGCCTTCGGCGCCTCGCCGCGATAGTCGTCGGGGATGCCGATCACCGTCACCTCCTCGATGGCGGGGTGCTCGTACAGCGCTTCCTCGATGCGGCGCGGATAGACGTTGTAGCCGGAGCAGATGATCAGGTCCTTGATGCGGTCGACGATGTAGCAAAAGCCCTCGTCGTCCATGGTCGCGACGTCGCCGCTGCGGAAGAATTCGCCGACGAAGGCGGCCTTGGTCTCCTCCGGCTTGTTCCAATAGCCCTTCATCACCTGCGGGCCGGCGATGCAGATCTCGCCCTTCTCGCCGAGCGGCACTTCCTGCGCCGGGTTGTCCAGCGAGCGCAGCGAGATGATGGTGCCGGGCATCGGCAGGCCGATCGAGCCTTCCTTGACCGGGCCGGCCGGCGGATTGCAGGTCGCGATCGGCGAGGTCTCGGAAAGGCCGTAACCCTCGACGAGAACCACGCCGGCGTCCTTTTCGAAATTGCGCTTCAACTCGAGCGGAAGCGGCGCGCCGCCGGAGATGCCGTTGCGCAGCGATTTGAGATCGCCGGGCTTGAGCTTGGGGTAGTTGCGGATCGCATTGAAGAGCGTGGGCACGCCGGGCATCACCGTCGGCCTGGTGGTGCGGATCAGCTTCATCACCATGGGCAGATCGAAGCGCGGCACGAGAATGATCTGCGAGGCGTTGGCGATGCCGCGGTTCATGATCGTGGTCATGGCGAAGACGTGGAAGAACGGCAGCACGGCCATCAGCCGCTCGGTGCCCTTGCCGAAATCACCCTGGTAGAGATCGGCCTGTTTGACGTTGATCGACAGGTTCGAATGGGTCAGCATCGCCGCTTTCGGCGTGCCGGTGGTGCCGCCGGTATATTGCAGCACGGCGATGTCGTTGTCGGGATCGATGCGGACGCGCGCATAGCTGGCGTCATTGTCGATCAGTTGGGCGTAGGGGACGATCTTGCGGCTTTGCGCCGAGCTGCCGACTTTCGCCAGCTCCTTGCTCTTGAACAGCTTGAACAGCATGCGCTTGACGCCGGGGAGGATCTTCGGGAACGGGCAGATGATCGCTTTGTGCAGCGTGCCGGAGGCGAGCAGCGCCTCGACCTTCGGGAACAGCACGGCGAGGTCGAGCGTCACCATGATATTGGTGCCGCTGTCCCTGGCCTGGTGGGTGATTTCCTCGACCGTGTAGAGCGGGTTGAAATTCACCACGATGCCGCCGGCTTTGAGGATGGCGTAATAGAGGATCGGGTAATAGGGGACGTTCGGGAGCAGGAGGCCGACGCGGGTGCCCTTTTTGACCCCCATCTGCTGCAGTCCGAGGGCCGCTCTGTCGACCTCGGCGCCGATCTCCTTGTAGCTTTTGGTCGCGCCCATGAAATAGGTGCAGGTGGAGTCGCCATAATCGCGCACGGTGCGGTCGAGGATGTCGTGCAGCGCCTCCCCCTTCAGCGTCGCATACCAGTCGGCGTTTTTCGGATAGACCTTGAGCCAGGGATATTCGCTCGGAATGTGCCTGTCTGTAGCGGCCTGACTCGCGCTGCGCACGGTATCTGCCATAACGTCCTCCAATTGTGTCACGCGTGCAGGAAGCCCGCGAGGCCGGTCCGGCATGGCTTATGTTCGTTCGCGCATCCGCCCAGGCGGGCCTGCCCCAAGCTAGCAGGCCACGAAGGGGCGAAGCTTGCGCGTCGCCGGAATAATTGCGGTTACGACTGTATCATGACGGAGAGCGGCGTCCAGGTTTGCGCGCCGCGCGCCGTGCAGTGGGGGAGAACCCTTACTGGCTAAAGCAGCATCGCGCCGCTTAGGCAATGGACGAGCGAGCGTCCATTTTGGGGAATTGCTGTCTGACGGCTGGTCACCGTCGTGGTCGGGTCGCGCCCCGGAAACCGCCGTCCATCGCGTTCCGGTCAAGCCGCGGCTTTCGCCGGCCTGAGCATCAATACTGCCAGCACGATCGCAACGAGGAACAGTGCCGGCACGTCTCCGAGTAAATGTCCCCATTCCGTCGAATCGGTAAGGGACTGAATTCCCATGATAGCCCCATGAACGACGCTGGACCACACGGTGAACCAAATCAGACTCCTATGCTCATCAGGATTTCGCGATGCGATAAGCAAAAACACCCCTAACGTCGCATAGACGCCGATGATCATCACAAGATAGTGCGAGTGTCCGTGTCCCCAAGTCCACCCTGAAGGCCAGACTATGCCTAATGGGTAGATACCGAATATAAAAATAAGCCCCACAGCGATCAGAGCGACTCGAAGGTAAAGCAGGCGATTGGTATCGGACACCTTGTGCTCTCCATTGTCACGAGGGCTTCGGGGGCATCAGAGACAGCAAAGCGACTGCTAAAGCAAGGGCGGCGATGGGGGTGAATGTTTCCAGCCGGTGTCTCGGGCAAGTCGACTTGCCACGGCAGCTACAGG
>DATBMX010000060.1:0-4445 GCA_036554625.1 Aestuariivirgaceae bacterium | reverse complement strand
GTCACCTCGTCGCAGATGATGAGATCGGGCTCCGCCGCCAGCGCCCGCGCTATGCAGATGCGCTGCTTCTGCCCGCCCGATAATTCACCCGGCAGCCGGTCTATGTAACGTTCGTCCATCTCGATGAGCCTCAGGAGCTCGCCCACCTTGGCGTCCTGCTTGCGCCCCTTGAGCCCGTGATAGAACTCCAATGGCCTGCCGATCACGTCGCGCACCTGCTGGCGCGGATTGAGGGCCGTGTCGGGACTTTGATAGATCATCTGGATGCGCCGCAAGAGATCCTTGTCGCGCATCGACAAAGCCGGCGACAGCGGTTTGCCGTTGAAATAGATTTCGCCCCTTTGCGGCGGCAGCAGACCCGTGATGGCCCGCGCCAGCGTCGATTTGCCCGATCCTGACTCTCCCACGATGGCGACCGTTCGCCCGCGCGGCACGTTGATCGTGACATTCTCCAGCACTTTGACAAGCCCTCTGCCATAGGAGGCATCGACGTTGTGAATGCGCAGAATGCTGTCGCCGCCACGCCCCTCCGGCTTGGCGAGCTTTCTCACCGCCCACAAGGACTTTGTATATTCCTCCTTGGGTGCCGCCAGCATGTTGCGTGTCGGCGCTTCTTCCACGAGTTTGCCATAGCGCAGCACCATGATGCGATGCGCCATCTGCGCCACCACGGCGAGGTCGTGCGTGATATAGATCGCCGCCGTGTTGAATTGCTCGACGATATCGCGGATCGCGGCGAGAACTTCGACCTGCGTCGTCACGTCAAGCGCCGTCGTCGGCTCGTCGAAGATGATGAGATCGGGCCTGCATGCCATCGCCATGGCCGTCATCGCCCTCTGCAGTTGCCCGCCCGACACCTGATGCGGAAAGCGTTGCCCGATGTGTTCGGGCTCTGGCAGCCGCAGCCGTTTGTAGAGTGAGCGCGCGTCCTTTTCCGCATCATCGCGCGACTTGATGCCGTGGCCAACCGCCGTCTCGACCGTCTGGTCGATGATCTTGTGCGCTGGGTTGAACGCTGCCGCGGCACTCTGTGCCACATAGGCGATGCGCGAACCTCTGAGTCGCCGCTTATCGGCGTCGCTCGCCTTGATGAGATCGATGCCGTCGAATACAATGCTCCCCTTGGTGATGCGGCAACCCGGCCGCGCGAAGCCCATGGCGGCAAGGCCGAGCGTCGATTTGCCTGCCCCTGACTCCCCGATCAGCCCCAGCACTTCGCCTCGGTGTAGGGTGAGATCGACGCCCTTGACGATCTCGTGCCAGCGCTCGTCGCTGTAGCCCTCGATATGCAGCTGTTTGATCTCGACGAGAATCTTCCCCCTCTCGCGCGCATCGGGAGCCTTAGGCCTACTTTTCATCGCGCAGCCCGCTTGTCTTGTGCAGAAACCAGTCGACCACGAAATTGACCGCCACTGTCAGAAGCGCGATGGCGCTCGCCGGGAGCAGGGGCGTGAATCGGCCATAATTGATGAGCGTTGCATTCTCTCGCACCATCGATCCCCAGTCCGCCGTCGGCGGCTGAATGCCAAGGCCGAGGAAGGACAGGGAACTGATGGTGAGGAACACGAAGCAGAAACGCAGCCCGAACTCGGCTACGAGCGTCGGCAGTATGTTGGGGAGGATCTCCTTGAACATGATCCACGACGTGTTCTCGCCCCGCAGCCGCGCCGCTTCCACGAAGTCCATCACTGCGACGTTCATGGCGACCGCGCGTGACAGCCGGAACACGCGCGTCGAATCGAGAACCGCGATGATCAGCACGATGTTGGTCGCCGACGGCCCCACGATCGACAGGAGCATGAGGGCGAAGATCAGCTGCGGGATCGACATGAACACGTCCACGATGCGCCCCAGTACCTGGTCGAACCAGCCGCGGAAGATTGCCGCCATGATGCCGAGTGTGCCGCCAAGCGCGAAGGCAAGAATCACCGTGATGAGCGCGATCCCGATGGTGTTGCGCGCGCCATAGATCAGTCGCGTCAGCAGGTCGCGGCCGAGCTGGTCCGTGCCCAGCCAATGCGTCGAGGAGCCGGTCAGGTAGGCATCGCCCACCACTTGTGACTCTCCGTAAGGGGCGATCAGTGGTGCAAACAGCGCAAGCAGTGCATAGATGGCGATGACGATCATGCCGAACCATGCGCTGCCTGGTGCAGTCTTGAGGAGCCGCAGGGCGTTGCGGGTGGTGGTTTGCCGGGCTGCGACGTCCGGCGCTTTGATCGATGCTTCGCTCATCTCGGGTGCAACAGCCTCGGATTGCTGGCGACGGCGATGATGTCGGCGGTCAGATTGAGCAGGATGTAGGTGGCGGCGAAGATCAGCGCGCAGGCCTGCACCACCGGAATGTCACGCGCCCGCACTGCATCCACCATGGCCTGTCCGATGCCGGGGTAGACGAACACCACCTCCACCACCACAACACCGACGACGAGATGGGCAAGATTGAAGGCGATCACATTGACGATCGGCGCCCAGGCGTTGGGCAGGGCGTGCTTGATGATGATCTGGCTGCGCCGCACGCCTTTGAGCTCGGCCATTTCGATATAGGGACTCGCCATCAGGCTGATGATCGAGGCCCGCGTCATGCGCATCATATGGGCAACGATGATGAGGGTCAGCGTCAGCGCCGGCAGCGCGATCCGCTGAAGCCGGTCCGCGAGTGCCATGTCAGGATTGACCTTGGCGAGGGAAGGAAACCAGCCGAGCTTCACCGCCAGAATCAGCATGAGAATGTAGGCGACGAAGAAGTCCGGGAACGAGATTGTCGTCAAGGTTGTCGCATTGATCAGCCGGTCGAACCAGCTGTTGCGGTAGAGCGCAGCCAGAATCCCCAGTGCAAGCGCAAGCGGCACGGCGATGAGTGCCGTGACCGCGGCGAGGAACAGCGTGTTTTTGAGCCGCGGCACGATGATGTCGATCACCTGCCGACGGTAGTCGCCGCGTGCTGAAAAGGAGGCGCCGAAATCACCCTGTGCAACGCCGCCGATCCATTCGAAATAGCGCTGCAGCGGCGGCTTATCGAGGCCGATCTCCTTCTGGAAGGCGGCGACCGTTTCGGGCGTTGCCGCTTGACCGAGAATGGAGCGGGCGAAGTCGCCGGGCAGCATTTCAATCGCTGCGAAAATCACGATTGAAACAACGAAAAGCGTGATCAGGCCTAAGCCCAATCGCTGCAGCACGGTTCTCAGCACCGGATGCATCGGCAGTCCCACCCTGTTGCGGCTTCTTATGTTTTCCCGATTGTGACAAATTCGCTCACCACTTGCCAGCGGGAAATGCTCCAGGGCGAGCCAAAGTAAGATGACCGGTTGTGCCGCCGCCTTGGCCCTCAGGGTTCAGCTTCGAGGCTTATGCCATCCACCAGCGCGAAGGGATCTTCATTCCGTCGAGATCCCAGTTCGAGGCGATCTCGCCATGCGCGAGCTTCTTCGAATGTGCCGACACATAGGTATTGAACACGATGTTGATGAGCCCGCCGTCATCATGCACGAGCTGCTGCATCTCGGCATACATGCCGGCGCGCTTCGCGTCATCGGTTTCCGACCGTGCAGCGACCAGGAGTTCGTTGAAGCGTGGGTTTTTCCAGAATGTGTCGTTCCACGCCGCATCGGCGGCATAGGCCGTCGTCATCATCCAGTCGACTGAAGGTCGACCGTTCCAATAGGAAGCGACGAACGGCTTCTTGAGCCATACAACGTCCCAATAGCTGTCATCGGCCTCCTTGACGAGATTGATGTCGATGCCTGCCTCTTTTGCCGCTTCCTGAAAAAGAACGCCTGCATCCACTGCCCCTGCGAATGCCGCATCGGCCACCGACAGGTCGACCTTCATAGTCTCGAGGCCAGCTTTTTTGAGCAGCTCCTTCGCTTTTGCCGGATCATACTTGTGAAGGGGCTCCGGATTGGTGGCGAATTTCACTGTCGGCGCAATTGGATTGTCGTTGCCCACTATTGCATAGCCGTAGAACACCTTCTTCGCGATTGCCTCTCTATCGATGGCGTGTTTCACTGCGTTGCGCACATCGACATTATCGAAGGGCGGCTGCTGCACGTTCATGACGAAAATATAGTGGCCATAGCCTGTTACCGCATCGATCTCGATATCGGGATTCTGCTTTAGCAGATCCACGGTCTTGAGATCGCAGCGGTCGATGTACTCGACTTCGCCTGAGGTGAGCGCGTTCGTGCGCGCCGAGACGTCGGCAATGACGGTGAATTCGATCGCATCGAACCATGCGTCGCGATAGTAGCTGGAATTGCGCGACAACTCGGCCCGCACACCTGGCTCCCACTTGTCCATTTTATAGGGTCCGGTGCGGTTCATCGAGGCCCAGTCGGCGCTGCCATTGTCCTTGGCCGGCATGATCGGCAGATGATAGTCGCTGACCAGGAAGGGAAAGTCGGCGTTACCGCCCGAGAGCGTGAACACCACCGTGTCGTCGCCATCCG
>DATBMX010000058.1:0-18107 GCA_036554625.1 Aestuariivirgaceae bacterium | reverse complement strand
GGGCGAGAGCGGCAATCCCCCAATTGATGCTCGTCTTGATCTTGAAAACGCGCGCAATGATTTGACGGCCCCGGCAATGCGGCTCCTGCCGGTCATCGGCGAGGTGCTGGCTGCTCTGCGATCAGCCCCCAAGGCGAAATTCGCGCGCATGTCGGGTTCGGGCGGCGCCTGTTTCGCCCTGTTCGATTCATCTGCGGATGCCGGGCACGCTGCGGCCGAACTCGCCTCGCGCCATCCGGATTGGTGGATCAGGGAGGCAATCCTCTCGTGAGCAGCGTCAATGCGCCCTGGCGATGCAGAAGTCCACGGCCTCGAGCAACGCTGCCTTGTGGGCGCTCGCGGGAAATATCGCCAGCGCGTCGCGCGCGATTGCGCCGTAGTGCTTGGCCCTTTCAATCGTGTCGGCGGTGGCATGATGACGCTCGACCAGCTTTTGCGCCCTTTTCAGGTCTTCCGGCTTCTGCTTGCCCTCTTCGAGCGCGCGCTTCCAGAAACTGCGCTCCTCGGCATTTCCCCTCCTGTAGGCGAGGACCACCGGAAGGGTGATCTTGCCTTCCCGGAAATCATCGCCCACCGACTTGCCCATGAGCGCCTGCTTTCCGCAATAATCGAGCGCGTCATCGATGAGCTGAAACGCGACACCGAGATTCCTGCCGAAGGATTCGAGCGCCGCCTGTTCCTCCTTGGGCCGTCCTGCGACCACCGATCCGACTTCCGCCGCGGCCGCGAAGAGCGCCGCCGTCTTCGCCCCGATGACCTGAAGATAGGCGTCTTCCGTCGTCGTCGTGTCATGCGCCGCGGCGAGCTGCATTACTTCTCCCTCGGCGATCACGGCAGCCGCGTTCGACAGAATCCGCAGGGCCTCGAGAGAAGCCGTCTCCACCATCAGCTTGAAGGCCTGGCCGAGAAGATAGTCGCCGACGAGCACGCTCGCCTGATTGCCCCAGATCTTGCGCGCCGCCGCTTTCCCGCGGCGAAGATCGCTCTCGTCGACCACATCGTCATGGAGCAGCGTCGCCGTGTGCATGAACTCGACCGAGGTTGCGAGCTTCACATGCGCATCGCCTCTAAAGCCGCACATCTCCGCCGTTGCGATGGTGAGCATGGGCCTGAGCCGCTTGCCGCCCGAGGCGATGAGATGCAGCGCGAGCTGCGGAATCATTTCGACATGCGACTGGGCGCGAAGCAGAATGGCTTCATTCACCCTTTCCATGCCCTTCGCCGTCAGCTTGAGCAGGTTGTCGAGACCGGACGGGCCGCTGCCGGCATCGAATGGAACGACGACTCCCAAAGCTCTTTCCTTGCTTGCGTTTGGATGGACCATAGGCGCGAGGCTTGGTGCGAGGCAAGCGCGACCCTTTACCGCTTCTGCCGCCCCTTGGTCATCATGGCCGGACTTGATCCGGCCGACTTCGCCGCTCGCGCTGCACGCCCGATTGTGTCATTTTCGGACTATGGTCGAGCTGCTGAAAACCAACGATCTCGTCTTGATTTCCTATATTCTGCACCGCTTGGGCGAAGCCGGCATCGAAGCTCTTGTGTTCGACGAGCATACGAGCGCGGTGGAAGGTTCGATCGGCGCCCTGCCGCGCCGTATAATGGTCGGCGAGGAAGATCTTGAACGATCTAGGGATTTGCTTGGTAAGGATGTGCTAACCTGCCACCGCTAGACTTTGGCTGCGCGCAAGAGATCTCATGACGATTGCCACCCCAAACCATTCCGAAGAGCCGCAATCTGGCGGCCTGCCTCCCTCGCTGACCGAGGACGGCTTTCTCGGCAAGCGGCTGCGCATTCTCCAGCCGGAGAAGGGATTCAGGGCCGGAATTGATTCTGTCTTTCTCGCCGCATGCGTCCCGTGCGGTCCGGGTGAGACGCTGATGGAAGCCGGCATCGGCACGGGCGTTGCATCCCTGTGCGTTCTTGCGCGCGTGCCGAGCGTTCATATCACCGGCATCGAGATTGCCATGCGCTACGGCCTGCTCGCCGAGCAGAACGCCAAGCGCAACGGTTTCGCGCGCAACCTTCGCGTCATCCAGGGTGATGTGAAGGATTGCCTGCGCCGCGATCTTGCCCACTGGCCGGCTCATGGCTCCTTCAATCACGTCTTCGCCAATCCTCCCTTCCATGACGAAGGAAAGATCAAATCCTCGCCCATTCTCTTGAAGGCGCAGTCCCACGCCTTCGCCGGCGATGATCTCGAGCAATGGATCAAGGTCCTGCACACCATGGTCACGTTGCGCGGCACCTGCACTCTGGTTCATCGCGCCGAATCCTTGGGCGCCATTCTCACCGCCATGCACGACCGCTTCGGCGACGTCAGGGTCGCTCCGCTCTTCGCGCGCGAAGGCATGGCGGCTTCGCGCGTCATCGTCCAGGGCGTGAAGGGATCGCGGGGGCCCCTGCAGCTCCTTCCCGGCCTCGTGCTCCACGGCGAGGGCAATCACTACACGCCTGAGGCCGAAGCCATCCTGCGCGATGGGCTTGCCTGGCGCCTTCGCTAGGAGCGGCCCCGCCACTTGTCAGCTTGGGGCAGGGGGCCTATCTCTCCCGCATCATGGCGTCGTTCTTCTCCCGGCTTCTTCCGAAAAGCCTGCGTTCCGATGCGCCCGTCATCCCTGTGGTTCGCCTTTCCGGCGCCATCGGCATTGGCACGCCCTTGCGTCCTGCCCTGACCCTGCAGGGCGTGAACGAGCCGCTTGAGCGCGCATTCCGCCGCAAGGGCATCGCCGCTGTCGCCTTGATCGTCAACTCGCCCGGCGGCTCTGCGGCGCAATCCTCTCTCATCGCCGCGCGCATCAGGCGTCTTGCCGAGCAGCACAAGGTCAAGACCTATGCCTTCGTCGAGGATGTCGCCGCCTCCGGCGGCTATTGGCTGAGCCTTGCGGCTGACGAAATCTATGCCGACAGGAGTTCGATCGTCGGCTCCATCGGCGTTATGGCGGCAAGCTTCGGCTTCGTCGAGGCGATGAAGAAGCTCGGCGTCGAGCGCCGCGTCTATACCGCGGGCAAGAACAAGCTCATGCTCGATCCCTTTCAGCCGGAGAAGCGTGAAGACGTGGATCGCCTCTTGCAATTGCAAACCGACGTTCATGACGTGTTCAAGCAGGCGGTGCGTGACAGCCGCGGCTCCCGGTTGAAGGAAACGGACGAGATCTTCTCCGGCGCCTTCTGGTCGGGTCAGAGGGCGCTCGATCTGGGGCTGATCGATGGGCTCGGCGAAATGCATGGCGTGCTCAAGCAGAAGCACGGCGACAAGACCAGATTCATCGAAGTGCATCGCCCCGGCGGCTGGCTGCATCGCCGCCTGGGCGGCTTTTCCGCTCTTTCCGGGGCGGCCGCTGCCGCAACGCTTGTCGATGAGATGGAAGTGCGTGCGCTGTGGTCGCGATTCGGTCTATAGTCCGCTCGACGATTCCGCCGGGAGATGCGAGGATTGATGGAATGGCAATGGTCGTCCGGTTCCTTTTGACTGTGCTGAGCGTTGTTGCCGCGTTTTTCATGATGCGGCTGATGCTCCACGAAGGGCGCCGCCTGCGCGTGCCGGTCAAGGACCGGGACAGTCGCCCACCGCACAGGATCGCCCGGCTCAAGCAAGACCCGGAAACCGGCGTCTACTACCCCGCCGACTGATTGCTTGACCCCCATGGGGGTGGACCATATAGGGACCTTAAGCCGCTCCGAGGTCTCATGCCGCCCGCTCTCAACCCCAAACAGTCCTTCCAGGACCTGATCCAGGTTTTGCACCAATATTGGGCAGGCGAGGGCTGCGTGATTTTGCAGCCTTATGACATGGAGATGGGTGCTGGAACATTCCATCCCGCCACGACATTGCGCGCGCTCGGCCCGAAGCCCTGGCGGGCCGCCTATGTCCAGCCCTCGCGGCGCCCGTCCGATGGCCGCTATGGCGAAAATCCCAACCGGCTGCAGCATTTCTACCAGTATCAGGTGATCCTCAAGCCGTCGCCCAACGACCTACAGGAACTCTATCTCGCTTCGCTGGCGGCCATCGGCATCGACAAGGACACGCACGATATCCGCTTCGTCGAAGACGATTGGGAAAGCCCCACCCTGGGGGCTTGGGGCCTTGGCTGGGAAGTCTGGTGCGACGGCATGGAGATCTCGCAGTTCACTTACTTTCAGCAGGTCGGCGGCATCGATTGCTTCCCCGTGCCGGGCGAGCTCACCTACGGGCTGGAGCGCCTCGCCATGTATGTGCAGGGCGTGGACAATGTCTTCGAGCTGAACTTCAATGGCCGAACCGGCCCTGAGAAGGTCACCTATGGCGATGTCTTCCTTCAGGCCGAGCAGGAATACTCCCGCTACAATTTCGAATATGCCGACACGGAAATCCTCATGCGGCATTTTGCCGATGCCGAGAAGGAATGCCGCGCGCTCTTGCAGCGCGGCGACCAAGGCGTTCGTCATGAGCTGGCGCTTCCCGCCTATGATCAGTGCATCAAGGCTTCTCATGCCTTCAACCTGCTCGACGCACGAGGTGTTATCTCGGTGACGGAGCGTCAGGCCTATATCCTGCGCGTCCGTGACCTCGCCAAGGCGTGCTGCGAAGCCTGGATCAGGACCGAGGCGGGCCGCGGCTGATGCCTGAGCTTCTTCTCGAGCTCTTCTCCGAAGAGATACCCGCGCGCATGCAGTCGCGTGCGGCGCAGGATCTTCGCGCCGGCGTTACAAATGCCCTGGTCGATAAGGGGCTGGTTTACGAGGGGGCGCAGGCTCATGCCACGCCGCGCCGCCTCGTCCTGTCCGTTGAAGGATTGGCCGCCGCCACGGCTGAGCGCCGCGAGGAGCGCAAAGGACCGCGCGTCGATGCGCCCGAGAGCGCCATCCAGGGCTTCCTCAAATCCTCCGGCGTTGCCTTGAGCGACTGCCGCATCGTCGAGGACAAGAAGGGAAAATTCTACGTGGCTGTCCTGTTGCGCAAGGGCAGGCCGACCGCTGAGCTCCTGTCCGAAATACTGCCCGAGATCATCAGAAGCTTTCCCTGGCCAAAATCCATGCGCTGGGGTTCCTCGAGCCTGCGCTGGGTGCGTCCTCTGCAGTCCATTCTTTGCACGTTCGACGGCGAGGCCGTTCCCTTCGAGATCGACGGTCTCCGCGCCGGCAATCTCACGTTCGGCCATCGCTTCATGGCTCCTCAGCCCATCGCATCGCGCCGCTATAAGGATTATTCCACAAGCCTCGCCCAGGCGCGCGTCATGGTCGATGCCGCCGAGCGCGCCCAGACGATCCTGGCCGAAGCAAGGACGCTTGCCTTTGCGCAAGGGCTCGAGCTGGTCGAGGACGAGGCCCTTCTCGCCGAGACCTCGGGTCTCGTCGAATGGCCCGTGGTCCTCATGGGAAGCTTCGAGCCTTCCTTTCTCTCCCTCCCGCCGGAAATCATCACCACCACCTTGAAGGCCCATCAGAAATGTTTTGCCCTGCGCGATGCGAAGTCGGCTGCGCTCGCGCCGCGCTATGTGCTTGTCGCCAATCTCATCGCTGCCGATGGGGGTGAGCAGATCATCGCCGGCAACAACCGCGTCATCGCCGCGCGGCTGACCGATGCCAAATTCTTCTGGGACCAGGATCGCAAGGCGCCGCTCGCCGCAAGGCTCGGGCTTCTCGACCAGATCACCTTTCATGCCCGCATCGGCAGCCAGGGCGAGCGGCTGCGCCGCATAGAGGCGCTTGCCGGAGAAATCGCCGGTTTCATCAAAGCTGATGCCGACCGTGCGCGGGAAGCCGCGCGCCTGTCCAAAGCCGACCTCGTGACCGGGGCAGTCGGCGAGTTTCCCGAACTGCAGGGCGTGATGGGCCGCTATTACGCATTGGCTGAAGGCACCGATGCCGATGTGGCGGATGCCATCCGCGATCACTACAAGCCGCAAGGCCCCTCCGACCGCATCCCTCAGACAAGAATCGCCGAAGCCGTAGCGCTTGCTGACAAGATCGACATGCTACTGGCCTTCTGGCTGATCGACGAGAAGCCGACCGGATCGAAAGACCCTTTCGCCCTGCGCCGCGCCGCTCTCGGCGTCATCCGCATTCTGCTCGAGCACGAACGCCGCCTGCCGCTCCTGCGCATCGGCCGCAAGGGCCTCGATCTTTATTCCCAGGGGCCCTCCGAGGGTGAGCGCAAGGCCCTTTTGGCCGACCTCCTTTCCTTCTTCGCCGACCGGCTGAAAGTCTATCTGCGCGATCAGGGCGCCCGCCATGATTTGATCGATGCGGTTTTTTCCCTCGGGCAGGAGGACGATTTGCTGCTGATCGTCAGGCGCGTCGAGGCGCTCGCGCGCTTCCTCGAGACGGAGGATGGCCGCAACCTTTTGGCGGGCATCAGGCGCGCCACCAACATCATTCGCATCGAGGAGAAGAAGGATGCGCGCTCCTACGCGGGCCAGCCAAACAGCAAGCTTCTCGTGCAGGCGGAGGAAAAAACGCTCGCCACCGCCGTTGCCGCCGCCGAGGCCCAGGCCCGCCGCGCACTCGAAGCAGAGGATTTTGAAGCCGCCATGCGCGCTCTCGCCAAGCTGCGCTCTCCCGTGGACGCCTTTTTTGACAGAGTCACCGTCAATGCCGATGATCCGAGCTTTCGCGAGAACCGCCTCAGGCTCTTGAGCCGGATCAGGGAAGCCACCTTGTCGGTCGCGGATTTTTCAAGAATAGAGGGGTGATGCAAGGAGCGATGAATCGGGCGGCAAAATTTGTCTATCGCTTCGGCGCCGGCATCAGCGAGGGAGGCGCCTCCATGCGCAATCTCTTGGGCGGCAAGGGCGCCAATCTGGCCGAGATGAGCAATCTCGGTCTTCCCGTGCCGCCGGGTTTCACCATCACGACCGAAGTGTGCACCGGGTTCTATTCCAACAATGGCCGCTATCCCGATAGCCTGGAGGCGGCCGTCGCCGAGGCTCTCGCTTTCGTGGGCGACAGCGTCGGCGCCCGCTTCGGCGATGAACGCCATCCGCTGCTCGTCTCCGTTCGCTCGGGCGCCCGCGTCTCCATGCCGGGAATGATGGACACCGTCCTCAACCTCGGCCTCAATGACGCGACAGTCGAGGCGATCGCGCGCCTCTCGGGCGATCGCAGATTCGCCTATGACAGCTACCGGCGTTTCATTCACATGTATTCAGCCGTGGTGCTCGGCATCGAACACCATGATTTCGAAGACATTCTCGATGAGTTCAAGGAGAGCCGGGGACGCAGCCTCGACACCGACATCTCCGCCGATGAATGGCTCGAACTCATCGCCCGCTACAAGGAAATGGTTGCGCGCCAATCGGGCAGCGCCTTTCCGCAAGATGTGAAGCACCAGCTCTGGGGAGCGGTCGGCGCCGTGTTCAAGTCCTGGCGTTCCGCGCGCGCCATCACCTATCGCAAGCTCCACAGGATTCCCGAAGACTGGGGAACGGCGGTGAACGTCCAGGCCATGGTTTTCGGCAATCGCGGCGACACCTCGGCGACGGGCGTTGCCTTCACCCGCAATCCCTCGACCGGGACCAGGGAGATCTACGGCGAGTTTCTCATCAATGCGCAAGGGGAGGATGTCGTGGCCGGCATCCGCACCCCCCAGAGCCTATCGGAGAAAGCTCGCATCGAGGGGGGTTCTTCACTGCCTTCTCTCGAAGCGCTGATGCCCGACACCTTTGCCGAGCTGAGCCGGATCTTCGCCCGGCTCGAGGCGCACTATCGCGACATGCAGGATGTCGAATTCACCATCCAGGAAGGCAAGCTGTGGATGCTGCAGACGCGGTCCGGCAAACGCACAGCGACGGCAGCGCTGAAGATCGCTGCCGAGCTTGCTCGCGAGGGGCTCATCTCACGGCGCGAGGCGGTGGCGCGCATCGACGCTGCCTCTCTCGATCAGCTTCTCCACCCCACGCTCGATCCTGATGCCAAGCGCGAAGTGATAGGCGCAGGGCTGCCTGCCTCTCCCGGCGCGGCATCGGGCGTCATCGTTTTCGACCCCGACGAGGCCGAGAAGATGAAAGCGCAAAACGTGCAAGTCATCCTCGTCCGCGTCGAGACGAGCCCGGAAGACATTCATGGGATGCATGCCGCGGAGGGCATTTTGACCACCCGCGGCGGCATGACCTCGCATGCTGCCGTCGTTGCCCGCGGCATGGGCAAGCCCTGTGTCTCGGGTGCAGGCAACATTCGGGTTGATTATGCATCCGGCACGCTTAACGCCGCCGGCCACACTTTGCACGCCGGCGATGTCATCACTATCGACGGCACGGCGGGCCATGTGATGCTTGGTTCCGTTCCCACTGTAAAGCCGCAGCTCTCCGGCGATTTCGCCGAGATCATGCTGTGGGCCGACGAGCTCCGCCGCATGAACGTTCGAGCCAACGCCGACACGCCGCAGGATGCGCGCGCCGCGCGCGACTTCGGCGCCGAGGGCATCGGCTTGTGCCGCACAGAGCACATGTTCTTCGATGCCGACCGCATCGTCGCCGTTCGTGAAATGATCTTGGCCGACAGCCCCGATGGCAGGCGGCGCGCGCTTGCCAAGCTGCTCCCCATGCAGCGCGGTGATTTCGCCGAGATTTTCACCATCATGTCTGGCCTTCCCGTGACGATCCGCCTGCTCGACCCGCCTCTGCACGAATTTCTTCCCGCCACGGACGAGGAGATCGACGAGGTCGCCGATTCGATCGGCGCCGACCCTGAGATTCTGCGCACCCGCGTTGCCGAGCTGCATGAATTCAACCCCATGCTCGGCCATCGCGGCGTCAGGCTTGCGATTTCCTATCCCGAGATCGCCGAAATGCAGGCCCGAGCCATTTTCGAGGCGGCGATCGAGGTGGGCCGCAGCACCGGCGCCCCGCCCATCCCCGAGATCATGGTGCCCCTCGTCGCGGCGAGAAGCGAGCTCGACGTGATCCGCAATTGCATCGTTGCTGTTGCCGAAGCCGTCCAGAAGGAAACCGGGTTTAAACTGGAGTATTTCATCGGCACCATGATAGAGCTGCCGCGCGCCGCGCTCTGCGCCGCCGACATTGCCGCCACCGCCGAATTCTTCTCTTTCGGCACCAACGATCTCACCCAGACCACCTTCGGCATCAGCCGCGACGACAGCGCCCGATTTCTGGGCGAGTACACCGCGCGTGGCGTCTTTTCCGTCGACCCCTTCATCTCTCTTGATATAGAGGGCGTGGGCGAGCTCGTCAGAATCGCGGCCGAGAGGGGCCGCAAGCGCCGTCCCGACATCAAGCTCGGCATCTGCGGCGAGCACGGCGGCGATCCCGCATCTATTGAATTTTGCGAGACGGTGGGACTGGACTATGTGTCCTGTTCCCCCTTCCGTGTCCCGATAGCACGCTTGGCGGCTGCCCAGGCCGCGATTCGGCTCGAAATCGATAACGAAAATTCGACTTCAGGTTGACGACCAGCATAGCGTGCAGATCGACTTTCTCCGATCTGTCAAGAGAAGCTTTGCTGTTGAAACCTGAACGGCAGATGGTATGGTTAACCTGCGTTAAACCCAAGTCGGGGTAGGCTCTTCGGGTTTGACATCTCTGTAACCATCAGTGCGGGACGGATGGGAGCATAGGGGAAAGTGCAAAGCAGAAAGCAGCTTGCGGACGCGCATGCGTCTCACTGGCCTGTTGATCCGTATGCGGAGAAGCCCGCCTCCGGCAGAAAAACGCCGATCGTCACATGCGCCGTCGCGGCCTTCGCTCTGGCTTTTGCCTTCGCCTTCGCCGGACTGTACATGGGGCAGAATGCCTCCGCCCGCACGGCGTCGAACGGCGCCGACGATCTCGACGCGCTCTTGGCGCCCGCCACCACCTCCATTCTGCGCAAGACATCGCTTTTGACCTCGCCTGAAATCCGCCAGCTCGAGGCCGAGCTCGCCATGGCGACGCAGGAGATTGCCTCGGGTAAATCGGATTTTCTTGTGGACGAATCGCTCGTTGAGGATCCTCACGGCGAAGGCCGCGTGCTCATCAGCGCGCCGGCGACCGGCGAGCTTGACGGCACGTTCCAGATCAGCGGCGAGGAGAAGCAGAAGCTAATCGCCAGGCGCAAATTCCGCTTGGCCGAGTCTGATTGCCTGGCGCGCGCCATCTACTTCGAGGCGCGCTCCGAATCGGAGGTCGGCCAGCTTGCGGTGGCCAAGGTCGTCCTCAACCGC
The DNA here is from genome assembly GCA_036554625.1 of Aestuariivirgaceae bacterium. Classification (GTDB taxonomy): domain Bacteria; phylum Pseudomonadota; class Alphaproteobacteria; order Rhizobiales; family Aestuariivirgaceae; genus DATBLQ01. The sequence continues at coordinate 7,971 of DATBMX010000058.1, read as the reverse complement.
GTCAAGGATCCAGCCTATCCCAAGACGATCTGCGGGGTCATCTATCAGGGCGCCAATCGCACCAACGCGTGCCAATTCTCCTTCGCCTGCGATGGCATCAGCGACCAGCCGAGGCAGCGCGAGGCCTGGGAGAGATCGAAGCACATCGCCGCCCGCGCCCTTGCCGGCGAGCAGTCGATCAAGATCCTCGGCGCCGCCACCTATTATCACGCCGACTACGTCAGCCCGAAATGGTCTACATCCTTCAAGCGCCTGATCAAGATCGGCCGGCATATTTTCTATAGCGATTCTTGAGCCCGCGCCCCGCACTCCGGGGCCATATTGGACAAGGCATCATGGTAGGTCACGGCGGCGGCTCGGGATTCTGGACTTACTTTGACGGGCGCTGGCATGAGGGCAATCCAATGTTCATGGGGCCCATGACCCATGCGCCGTGGCTTGGCTCCTGTGTCTTCGACGGGGCCCGCGCCTTTGAGGGCGTGGCGCCCGATCTCGGGCAGCATTGTGAGAGGCTCGTCCGCTCCGCCAAAAGCTTCAATCTCAAGCCAGTCGTTTCCGCGCGCGAGCTTGAGGAACGAGCCTGGGAGGGCATCGGCAAATTCTCAAAGGGCACGGCTCTCTATATTCGCCCCATGTCCTGGGCCGAGGACGGCTTCGTCGATATCGATCCGGAGACCACGCGCTGGTCGATCTCCGTCTATGAATCGCCCATGCCAGACTACAAGGGATTCTCCGTCACCTGTTCGCCCTTTCGCAGGCCCTCGCTGGAATATGCCCCGACCGACGCCAAGGCCGCTTGCCACTATCCCAACTCGGCCCGCGCCATTCGCGAGGCCCGCGCCCGCGGCTTCGACAATGCCGTGATGCTCGACGGCCTCGGCCATGTCAGCGAGCTTTCGACCGCCAACATCATGTATGTCAAGAACGGCGAGGTTCACACGCCGGTGCCCAACGGCACCTTTCTCGTCGGCATCACGCGCAATCGCGTTCTCGCGCTGCTTCGCGGTGGCGGCGTCACCGTTCATGAGCGCTCTTTGCGCTGGCAGGAGTTCCTTGAAGCCGATGAGGTGTTCTCCACCGGCAACTACGGCAAGGTCATGCCCGTCACCCGCGTCGAGAACCGCGATCTCCAGCCCGGCCCCATGGCCGCTCGCGCCCGGGAACTCTATTGGGCCTATGCCCATGGCGGCAGAAAGTAACGGCCGGATTTGATCTGACTTGATCCGCCCTATCGCTCTTTCCATTTCGTCACCCCGGCGGAAGCCGGGGTCCAGCTTCGGGCGCCTTTCTCAGTTCGTCATGCGCGGATTTGATCCGGCCATCCCCCGACGGCGCTAGGACCTCGCCGTCTCATCATGGCGCACCAGCGTGTCCTTGGTGTCGAACCAGGGCAGGCGCTCGCCGTAATGGACGTGTCCCGCCGGCGCATAGCGCCGGGGCTCGTCCAACGCGCCCACATAAACATGAATCTCGCCGGGATAACGCTGCGACCGATAGCTGATGGGAGTGCCGCAGCGGCCGCAGAAGCTTCGCCACGTGCCTGAGGACGATTCATACTCTTGCGGCGTCTCGCCAGAAAAATGAACGCTGCCTGCTTCGAAGCCGGCGAAGGCCGCAACCGGGGATGCCGTATGCCGCCGGCAGCTCGCGCAATGGCAATAGCCCGTCCACAGGGGATCGCTCGAGCTCTCGAATGTCACGCGCCCGCACAGGCAGCGCCCGGAATGAAACGGCTTGCTCATCACGGCATACGCGAGAGCGCCCTCCGCCAGTTGAAGATCACTCCCTCGAACGCTTCTTCGCCGCGCCCGATCATTTCCACGGCCTCGACCATGCGGCCGCGCCGGCCCAGAATGTCATCGGCCAGTTTCACCATCCGCAGATTGGGCGAGGCGACGGGCGAATGGCCGCGCAGCTCCCGCGCCAGAACGATCTCGTCCTCTTGCGGATTGATCAAGCACATGGCGGTGAAAGCCGACGCTGTCGATCGGCTGATTCCAGCAAAGCAGTGGATGAGAAGCATGCCCTGCTGCTGCCATGCCTCGATGAATTCGATGATCTTCTCCACATGCTCGCGCGTCGGCGCCTGGAATCCCTCCATCTCGCCGAGAATGTCGTGGAAGGTGAGCTTGAGATGGCGCGCTTGATCGAATCCGAGCTCCGGATGCGGGCTCTCGGGGCCGAGACAGCCGAGCACATGGCTGACGCCATGCTCGACAACGAGCCGGGGAACATGCGCCAGCGGGGACACGATGATCATGGCCGTCTTCTATTGCAATTGCTTGAATTTGCGCAAGTACTGCGCCGAAGCCTCCGTCGGGGGAAGCGGTTTGAGGGAATGAAGCCTAAGCACCCCGTCGCCGCCGAGACCCCTTGGCACCCCGAAAAGCCTGTGGGCTTCCTTCACGGCGAAGCCCGCAAGCTGAGTGGCCTCGAGATAGGCAGCCGTCCTGTCGGCTCTCTTCACGATCTGTTCCACGCAGTTCGGCAACGCCGGCGGAAGTCCGAAGCGTATGTGGATTGCGGCGAGCAGCCGTTTTTCGAAGGCGCGGTAGTCAAGCCCGACAGCCGCTTTGAAGGGGCTGATCATGTCGCCGATCACATATTCCGGTGCATCATGCAAAAGGATGGCAAGCCGCCACTGCCTTTCGAGCCTCGGCTCCAAATGCGAAGCCAGGGCCTCGACCAGCAGGCTATGCTGCGCCACCGAGAAAGCATGCTCGCCTTTCGTCTGGCCGTTCCATCGCGCCACCCGCGCCAGCCCATGGGCGATGTCCTCGATCTCCACGTCGAGCGGCGAGGGGTTGAGAAGGTCGAGCCTCCGGCCCGAAAGCATCCGCTGCCAGGCGCGTGGAGGCTTCTCGGATCTGCGTCGCGTCACCGCCGGCCCGTCGCCCCCATTGCGGCGCAAGCCTCGTGCCGATGGCAGGTCACCAGATGATCGTTGACCATGCCCACCGCCTGCATGAAGGCATAGACGATGGTCGGCCCGACAAAGCGGAATCCCTTGCCGCGCAGTTCTTTCGACATCGACTCGGCTATTGGCGTCTGCGCCGGCACCTGCTGCAGGGAGCGGAACCGATTGAGCTTTGGCCGCCCTTCGACGAAGCGCCACAGATATGTGGCGAAGCTCTGCTGCTCCATCAGATCGAGATAGACTCGCGCATTGGTGACCGCGGCCTCGATCTTGGCGCGATTGCGAACGATCCTTGCATCTCCCACCAGCGATCTGAGCTTGCGGGCGTCGTAGCGTGCGATGATCTGAGGGTCGAATCCATCAAAGGCCTCGCGAAACGCCTCGCGCTTGCGCAGGATCGTGATCCACGACAGCCCGGCTTGAAATCCGTCGAGCATCAGCTTCTCGTAGAGCGCCCGATCATCATGCTCGGGCACGCCCCATTCCTGGTCATGATAAGCCACGTAGAGAGGATCGCTGCCGCACCAGGAACATCGGTTGAGGCCATCGGCATGACGCACGGTGTTTCGCGGGGGATTCATCGCGAACTCACGCTTGCAACGCTGTAGCGCGCCCAGGGCGCCTTGGCGGCCGCAATCCGGGTCTCGCCTGCCATCAGGGGCAAGCCGCGGTTCACCGCATCCTCGAGCCGGTCCAGTCGCAGCAATCCGAGCATCCTGTCGCCAAGCCCCGAACATGCGTTGCCTATGATCTTGCCAGCGGCGGTGATCTCACTCCCCTTGGCGGGGAGCGAACCCTCCACGTGGCAGGGGAGGATGCGGCTTCTCGCCGTGCCCCGATGCTCCATGCGCGAGACCACCTCCTGGCCGATGAAACAGCCTTTGCGAAAGCTCAACGCTCCGATCTGGTCGAAATTCGCCTCATGCGGATAGATTTCGCCGCTGTCGAAGTCATGGCCGCCCTCGGCCAGGCCGCAGCGGATTCGCTTCTCATGATAATGCGCGACAGTCTCCTGGCCGGCCTCAGACGAGCTATAGAGCCTGGCGCCCATATCGTCGCTGCGCGGATCGCGCAAGGCGTTTCTCATCACATCGTTTTCCACTGCCGTCACGCCTCTGTCATCGGCCTCGATGTCGAGCTTGGCGCGCAGCCGATAGAACTTGAGCTTCTTGATGATCTCGTCGCGCTGCGCAAGCAGACAATCGATGGCATAGGCTTGGCTTTCGCGGATGATGAAGAAATCGAACAGAATCTTGCCCTGCGGCGTCAGCAGCCCGGAATAGGTCAGGCCCTTCTCCGGCAGACGATCGACATCCGCCGTCACCAGATCTTGCAGAAACTTCTGCGCACCCGGCCCGCGCACGGAAATGAGTCCGCGGTCGGTGAGCCTAACGATCCTTGCCGTCATCAGCGGAGATCCTGCTTGCTTGAACGATGAGTATTACGTATGCGGAAAAGCCGGATCAAGGAGCCCTCATGGCCGCGCAGTTCGATCTCGTCCTTGCCAATGGCACGATTGTGACGCATCAGCGCTCGGCCCCTGGCGACATCGGAATTCGGCAGGGCAGGATTGCCGAACTGGGAAACCTCTCGCGCGCCGGCGCCCGGCGCACCATCGACTGCGCCGGTCTCCATATCTTGCCGGGCGTGATCGACACGCAGGTTCATTTTCGCGAGCCAGGACTGACTCATAAGGAAGATCTGGAAACAGGCTCCCGGGCCGCCGTCATGGGCGGGGTTACGGCGGTGTTCGAAATGCCCAACACCAGGCCCCCCACCATATCGGCGGAAACCCTGGCCGCCAAGCTGCGCGCCGCGCAGGGCCGCATGCATTGCGACTATGCCTTCTATGTGGGCGGCACGCGCGACAATGTCGCGTCTCTCAGCCAGCTCGAGACGCTGCCCGGCTGTTGCGGCGTGAAGGTATTCCTCGGCTCCTCCACGGGGGAGCTTCTCGTCGACGGCGAGCATGATCTTCTGGAAATCCTGCGCCGTATCGCCCGGCGCGCCGCCTTCCATTCCGAGGACGAGGGTCGCCTGAAGAGCCGCCTCGCCGAGCAGAGATCGGGCGACCCTTCGAGCCATTCCACCTGGCGGGATGCCGAGACGGCGCTTCGCTCGACCGAGCGCCTTCTGCGCCTCGCGCGCCGGACGGGCAAGCGCGTGCACGTGCTGCATGTCTCGACGGCCGTTGAACTGCCTCTTCTTGCCGCCAGCAAGGATCTGGCATCGGTGGAGGTGACGCCTCATCACCTCACTCTATCCGCGCCTGAGGCCTATCAGCGTCTCGGCACGTGCGCACAGATGAATCCGCCCATTCGCGACGCCTCTCATCGCGACGCGCTCTGGGCGGCTCTGCGCGACGGCACTGTCGACATATTGGGCTCCGATCACGCTCCCCACACGCTCGCCGAGAAATCTGAGGCCTACCCGAAATCGCCCTCCGGCATGCCGGGCGTGCAGACGCTGGTGCCGATCATGCTTGATCACGTGAACAGCGGCCGCTTGTCGCTCGAGCGCTTCGTCGAGCTGACGAGTAGCACGCCCGCGCGCCTGTTTCAGATTGCCGCGAAGGGCCTGATCGAGCAGGGCTATGACGCCGATTTCACCATTGTCGACATCAAGGCGCGGCGCGTGATCACAAACCAATGGATCGAAAGCCGCTGCGGCTGGACCCCTTATGACGGCGCGCGTGTTACCGGCTGGCCCATGGGCACCATCATCAGAGGACGGCTGGTCGTATGGGATGGACAATTGCTATCCGCTCCCTCGGGGCAACCCATCCAATTCACCGGCGTGCGGCATAGGAGTAATGAAGTGCTGGAGCGGATATGAGCGATAGATTTGAAGCCCTCCTGATTAGCAAGAGTGAGCCAGGCCAATCGGTCGAGTTCACGGAACTCGGCGAATCGGATCTGATGGAGGGAGACGTTGTGGTCGACGTCGAACATTCAACCGTCAATTACAAGGACGGTTTGGCCTTGACCGGCAAGGCTCCGATCCTGCGCAAATTTCCCCTCGTTCCGGGCGTCGACTTTGCCGGCACGGTGAGATCGTCCACCCATGCGGAATTCAAGCCTGGCGACAGGGTGGTGCTCAACGGCTGGAGCGTCGGCGAATCGCATCATGGCGGCTATGCGCGCCGCGCCCGTGTGCCCGGCGAATGGCTCGTCCATCTTCCAGCCGCCTTCACAACGGCTGAGGCCATGGCCATCGGGACGGCGGGCTACACGGCAATGCTCGCCGTGCTGTCCCTGGAGGAGCAGGGGGTGAAGCAGGGCGATGGCGAGGTTCTCGTCACCGGCGCCGCGGGTGGCCTGGGCTCGGTTGCCATCTCCCTTCTGTCCGACCTGGGTTTCACCATCGTGGCCTCGACGGGCAGACTTTCGGAGGAAGCCTATCTGAAATCGCTCGGGGCGAGCGCCCTGGTCGATCGCAACGAATTCTCAACCCCCGTCAGGCCCCTCGGCAAGATGCGCTGGGCGGGCGCTGTGGACAGCGTCGGCTCCGTCACCTTGGCCAATATACTGTCCCAGACGAAATATGGCGGCACGGTCGCCGCTTGCGGCTTGGCTCAAGGGTCCGATCTGCCGGCGACCGTCATGCCCTTCATACTTCGCGGCGTGAAGCTGGTCGGCATCGACTCCGTCCATTGCCCGAAGCCGCGGCGCGTTCACGCCTGGCAGCGCCTTGCCCGCGATCTCGACAAGACGAAGCTCGCCGGCATGACGAGCCATGTGAAGCTTGCCGATGTGCAGCGCGTCGCCGAGGACATTGTCGCCGGCCGCACGCGCGGGCGAATCGTCGTCGATCTTTGATGGAAATCGAAAGCGGGTAGGGGCGGTGAACGTTATTGCCGCGAGCGCACCACGGTGAACTCGCCGGCGCGAATTCTGGCCGGCAGACGTTCCGTCATGCTTGCCACCGGCTCTTCGCCATAGGTGGCGATCATGTCCGACAGCGCCGCGAAAATCGCCGCTGTTGCGACGCAATCGGAGTCGATCCCATCGAACAGGGCTTCCTCCCAGGCATCGAGGATGTAGCGCAGCGCGACACGCCTCGGTTCCTCCTTTGATTTGGCGAAAGGAGTCTTCCTGTGTGTGTTTTCCATAGGCTTTCGAATGTGCTTGAAGCGTCCCACGTCCCGAAAGGCCAGTTCCCACCTGTCCCTGAGGTGATAGACTTACCATGGGTGTGTGTAAGGACGGAGCGAACGCGTCAAAAAAGGTTAACGCAGTGCCTTGATGATGATTGTTTCAAGACCGGGCGTGCAGTCGATGCTCGCAAGGTCCTCGACAGTGACCCAGCGCAGCGCTTTCGCATCACCTGCCTCCATCGCTTCTCCGGCAACCCAGCGCGCGAGAAACACCGCGAGAACGAAATGCCGGTCCGGCGCGATGATCTCCACCCAGTCGAAGATGCCGCTGAGCTCCGGTACAAGCCCCGTTTCCTCGCGGACTTCGCGCAGTGCGGCTTCGGCTAACCCTTCTCCAGCCTCCACGCGTCCGCCCGGCAGGCTCCACAGGTTCGGGAAGGGCGGATTGGCGCGCTGCACGAGGAGCACGCAATTGTTCCTGATGATGCATACACTCACCCCGAGAACGGGGCGCTCGCTGCGGCGTTTGCTGTCTTGAGTGCTCATGCGGAGACGGTGTCGAGGACCTGTTCTGATTCAGTCCTCGATGAGCCTCTGTCCCATGCTCATCACCCTGTTCACCTCATAGCCAAGCTGCTCGTAGAAATTCTGCACGGAGGAATTTTCCTGCCGAATGAGCAGGTTAACTTTCCACACCCCGCGCTCCTTCAGCCACTTTTCTCCTTCCCGGATCAGAAGCGAGCCAATGCCCTGGCCGCGCCAAGGCGGAGCGACGGCAACATAGTAGAAGCTTCCGCGATGTCCGTCATGGCCCACCATGAGGGAGGCGACGATACTTTCCTCGATCACGCCCACGATAATGTCCGATTGATCCTTGCCGCGCGCAAAGGCAATGTCCTTTTCCGGCTTGTTCCATGGGCGAACCAGCCCGCAGGCCTCCCACAAGGCGATCAGCTCG
>DATBMX010000039.1:0-5281 GCA_036554625.1 Aestuariivirgaceae bacterium | reverse complement strand
GAGGGTCCAGTTCGGGTCTTTGGAGGATACATCCCGCTCGAAGGTCCAAATGTCGGTGATCTCGCGAATCTTCTTGGGATCACCCTCAATGATATCACCAGACTTGTTCTTTCTGCAGGAGATCTGTTCGCTCGACAACCGCACGGTGATCGAAGCCCTCTTCGCTGCAAGTTCGGCCGAAGTTATTTCAGCAGCGCCAATGCCCACGAAGCTCGTCTCCATGGTTTCGCCCGACTGACGGCGCGCATCGATCGCGCGCGAGAAGCCCTCAAACACCTCGCGCGACAAAAGCGGCTTGAGGGTCGTCTTGTCGCCGGTGGCGAAAGAGGTCACGATCATCTCATAGGCTGTCTTGGCGCCTTCGAGAAAGGCAGCCGGCTCGAAAGTGCGGTCGGCGGAGGCGATTTTCTCGAGGCCACGAGCTGTCGCCGATCCTTTGGCGGCAAAACCCTCCCAGACCGGCGCCTGCGGCGATGCGGAGGCGGAAAGATTGGCGGGCGCCTCAGCCGGGCGCCTGCCAGGACGCTCGGGCACCGCTCCGTCGGCCAGCTTCTTCTCCAATTTCTCCCGAGCGGCAAAGGGATCAACGGGCGGGCGCTCATTGCCAGTTCGGCGGCCCAGCACCGAGGTCAACCGCCAAAAGACGATTATGGCCACAGCCAAGACGAAGATGTTCAGCGGGTCGAAAATCTGGCTCATTCGGTGATCCAAAACCCGCTATACTGCAGGTCGTTGCTCAGAATAAGGCACGGCAGCGCCGGCTGTCACGTTCCCATATATGATGAGGCGCTCAGAACTCCAATGGGTCGGTCGAGGCTTCTTGCGGTTGACCAGGAGACATGTTAGCCAGCCACTAATGCTGCGGCAGCAGCTCAAATCCGATCAGAGGCGCTAGGTTCATGGCAAAAGCGAGCAAAGTCGCGTCCGACAGGGCTTCCCCCAAGGGCGCCAATGGGGGAAACGCCGATGACGAACTCGAGATCGAGGACGAGGAAGAGCAATTCACCGCAGAAGAGATAATCCCGTCCACTCCGCAGCCTTCGCTGCCGATTACGCCCGGCGCTGCTCCACAGATGAAAGTCCTCGGGCAGTATCTCAAGGATTTGTCATTCGAGAATCCCAATGCGCCGCAGTCCCTCAACACGCAGACGGGCCAGCCGGAGATCAACATCTCCGTCAATGTCAACGCCCGCACGCTGACGGCAACTGACTACGAGGTGGAGCTGCATCTCGAGGCCAAGGCTTCGCATGAGCAAAAGGTCGTGTTTGCCGCCGATCTGCTCTATGCCGGTGTCTTCCGGCTGGAAAATATTCCACAGGAGGCTCTCCATCCCGTGGTCCTGATCGAATGTCCGAGAATGTTGTTCCCCTTCGCCCGGCAGGTGCTGGCCGATGCCACACGGAACGGGGGTTTCCCTCCCCTGATGCTCGATCCGATCGATTTTGCCGGAATGTACCAGAAGAGGCTGGCGCAATCCCAGGCCAAGGCCTGAAACGATTCAGGCCAAGAGTCTCCAGACGGCGCGCGGACCAAGGGAATCGATCAGCTGCCGGTGCGCAGCAATCTCGGCTTCCGTAATCCTCGGCGGCAACACGGCCTGCCGGCGCGGCATGACCCTCGCCCCGGCGAAGATCGGAACAGAGGTCGGATGAACGGTGGCCAGCGTTAAGGCAGGCTGTTTGCCGCCGATCAGCTCGATGTAGACCTCGGCCAGAAGCTCGGCATCCAACAGGGCGCCGTGTTTCTGCCGGCGCGAATTGTCGATGCTGTAACGCTTGCACAGCGCATCGAGACTGTTGGCAGCGAGAGGATGTTTTTGCCGCGCCAGCAGCAGAGTATCGATAACGCGATCATTGCCAATGAGCTCGCGGCCCGACAGCGTGAACTCTGCATTGAGAAACGCCAAATCAAAAGCAGCATTGTGAATGACAAGCTTGGCGGCGCCGAGAAAGTCCGCCAAGCCATCGGCGATTTCGGGAAAACAGGGCTTGTCGCGCAAAAACGCCTCGCTCAGCCCATGTACGGCAAAAGCATCGGGCGGCACCGTGCGCTGTGGATGGACATATTGATGATAGTACCGCCCCGTCGGCACGTGGTGGATGAGTTCGACAGCGCCGATTTCGACAATGCGATGGCCCAGGTTGGGGTCGAGCCCGGTCGTTTCCGTGTCGAGAATGATTTCGCGCATCTTTCCGCCGCAAGAATCAGCCGAGCAATTGATTCACAATCTCACGCACTTGACCACGGGCGAAGTCGTGGCCACGACCGGTATCCACAATAAAGTCGGCTCGCGCCCGTTTCTCCGCGTCGGGCAACTGGCGGGCAAGAAGCAGCTCGAACTTTTTCCCGGTCATGCCGGGGCGTGCCATGACACGCTGCCTCTGAACCTCTGCCGGCGCGGAAACAACGACGACGGCATCCACCTCCTTCTCGCGGCCTGTCTCGAACAGCAGGGGGATGTCGACAACAACGAGAGGCGCGGCTTTCGCGCGCTCGGTGCCAAGGAAGCTCGCTAATTCGCGGCGCACGAGGGGGTGAATCGCCCGCTCCAGCCTGTCGAGCAACGCCGGTTCGCGCGCGATGGCGGCAGACAAGCGCTGCCGATCCACTGCTCCCTCGGCAACGGCTTCCGGGCAAAGCCTCTCCACCTCAGCGACACCATCGCCGCCTTTGCCATAGAGAATGTGGACAACGTGATCTGAATCGAATGTCGGAATTCCCTGTTCGGCAAAAAGGCGCAAGGTGTCGGACTTGCCCATGGCGATCGACCCGGTCAAGCCAAGAATCTTCATGACGCGCCCAGAATGTGCTGCTCGACGCGGCGGCGAAGCTCCGGCGTGACTTCGGGGCTGACGCCGAACCATTTCTCAAATCCGGGACGTGCCTGGTGCAGCAGCATGCCGAGACCGTCGACAGTGGGATGACCCCGGGCGCGGGCGCGCCGCAAAAGCGCCGTTTCAAGCGGAACATAGACGATGTCATAGACGACGGCTGCTTTGGGCAGCGCGCCCAGGGAGACCTCGAGCTCCGGCCTGCCCGCCATGCCCAAGGACGTGGCGTTCACAAGAAGCGAAACGCTCTCCATGGCCTGCGAGGCCGAGCTCCAATCGAGAGTTTCGACCGAAGGACCAAAACTCCGAGCGAGGGCCTGCGCGCGGGAAATGGAGCGGTTGCACAGCACGATCCTGCCCGCTCCAAGATCGAGCAATGCCGCAAGAATCGCCTTGGCCGCCCCCCCGGCGCCAAGGATCATTGCTCTCGCCCCCGCAAGGTTCAGAGCGGGCGCACATGCCTTGAGATTTTCGGTAAAGCCATAGCCATCGGTGTTGGCGCCCATCATGGTCGCATTCTCAAGATAGATGGTGTTGACGGCTCCCGTCCTGCGGCTCAGAGCATCGGCCTTGACCACCAGCTCCGCCGCCCGCTCTTTATGCGGAATCGTCACGTTGCACCCGACATATCCGCGCTCTTCCAACGTGCGGAGAAACTCACTGAGCGCTTCCGGCGCAACGGCTTCCTTCGAATATGCGCCAGCCAGGCCATAGTGTTTCAGCCAATAATTGTGGATCAGAGGCGAGCGCGAATGCTCGACCGGCCAGCCGATGACGCAACTGCGTTTCAATTTTGCAGGCATCCAGCGCTCCGCAAGAATGCGAGGAGAGGCAAGAGCGGCAAGCCCAGGATGGTGAAGTAGTCTCCGGCAATCCGCTCGAACAGCTGTATGCCGCAGGATTCAACCTTGTAGGCTCCCACGGAGGTCAAGGCCTCCTCTCCAAGCGCCGACAAATATTCAGATAGAGATGCATCGGTGAAGTCGCGCATTGCAAGTTCGGCCACGTCGCTGTGAGCCCAGATGACTTGACGATTTCGCGCAACGGCCGCGGCAGAGACGAGCCGATGGGTCTTGCCGCGCAAGTCAAGAAGCTGCTGCCTTGCCTCCGCCAGTGACCTTGGCTTGTCGAGCATGCGGTCGCCGAGAGCAAGGATCTGGTCTGCTCCAATCACCAGCTGGTTCTCATGGGCCGCAACGGCGATTGCCTTGGCCTTGGCCAGGAGAAGCGCAAGCATTTCCGGCGGCAAGGAGCCTCGTTGAGCCTCCTTGAGGGCGGCTTCATCCACGCCCGATGGACGCGCGACAGCGTCGATTCCAGCCGCGACCAGCATGCGAAGACGGGCCTCGCTTTGCGAAGCGAGGATGATCTGGCTCTTCATTCGAGCAGCGCCGCAGCGCTTTCGCGATCGGCCAGAAGATTGAGAATGGCGGCTGCGGTCTCCTCGATCGAGCGCCGCGTGACATCAATGATTGGCCAGCCGTGCATCGAGCAAATCTTTCGCATGTGGACCAGCTCGTTGGTGATGGACATCTTGTCGACATAGGCCGTTTCCCTGTGCTCCTTCAACGTCAGCAGCCGGTGCCTCCTGATCTGCGCAATACGCTCGGCGCTCGCGATGAGCCCCACCACCAGGGGCTTCGAAAGATGCAGCAGCTCGCCCGGCAAGGCGATTCCTGGAACGATCGGCACGTTTGCCGTTTTCACGCCGCGGTTGGCAAGATAGATGCTCGTCGGCGTTTTCGAAGTGCGGCTGATGCCGACGAGAATGACGTCGGCCTTGTCGAGATCGACCGTGTTCTGCCCATCGTCATGGATCATCGTAAAATTCAATGCGTCGATGCGGCGGAAATACTCGGCATTGAGAGCGTGCTGGCGCCCTATTTGCGGTCGTGACTGCGCGTTCAGGTAAGCTGCAAGACTGGCGATCACCGGATCAAGAATTGAAACACAGGGAATGCCGAGCCTGCCGCAGTGATCTTCCAGCTGCGTGCGAAGGGAAGAGTCGACGATGGTGAAGAGCACGATGCCTGGCTGCCGCTCGATTTCCGAGAGGGCGCGCTGCAATTGTCGGGGGGTGCGGACCAGCGCATAAATATGCTCGAGCGGCTGAAAATCGGCGTAGTGGGCGGCGGCGGCCCTGGCAACGGTGTTCAGCGTTTCGCCCGTCGCATCGGAAATCAGATGCATATGAAAATATTGACGCGTTGGTTTGTTCACAGGTGTCGTCAGCTTTGCTGTTAAAGAAATGTGAATAGCCGGTCTCAGGGGTTCGTGCAGGCTCGACGGCTGGGGATGGAGATGTAGGTTATCCACTGTCGCAAGTCTTGTGAAAAGTCGGCGGAGGGGCAGGTGGTTTTCGTGGAATTTTGTTTGCGAGTGGAAAGCCTGTGAACTCTGCCGGCGTCTTGACGACCTTACAGGATTAAACCATTGAGGGACTTCACTT
>DATBMX010000036.1:0-6634 GCA_036554625.1 Aestuariivirgaceae bacterium | reverse complement strand
GTGCACAAACGATCACATGGCGATGCGCCGCGGCTTCGCGCTTTACGATGCGCTCCATGCCTGGGCCAATCTCGCCCGTGACGAAACGCACAACTGGCCATCAGGCAAGCGCCAATGAATGAGACCAGTTTCAAAGAGGCTCTCTCGGTCTGGGCAAGAATCGGTCTCCTCTCCTTCGGCGGTCCCGCGGCTCAGATCGCTCTCATGCATCGTGTGCTCGTTGAAGAGAAGAAATGGCTCTCCGATCAGAGATTTCTCCACGCATTGAACTTCTGCATGCTTCTTCCCGGTCCGGAAGCGATGCAGCTTGCAACCTATGCCGGATGGAAACTCCACGGCTGGCGCGGCGGACTTGTCGCCGGCCTCCTGTTCGTGCTTCCAGGCGCATGTGTCGTGCTTATCTTGTCCATGCTCTATGTCGCATTTGGAGCCGTGCCATGGGTCATCGCACTCTTTTTCGGCATCAAGGCTGCCGTCCTGGCGATCGTCATCGAGGCACTGTTGCGGGTAGCGCGTCGCGCCCTGAAATTGGCGAGCGATTGGTGGATCGCTGCGGCCGCATTTGTTGCGCTCTTCGCGTTTGCAACGCCGTTCCCTCTTGTAGTCTTGGCGGCCGCTCTGATTGGCCTCTTCAGGACAACACTCTCATCGCCAGTGGCGGCTCCGCCGCTCATTCCAATCAGGGGAAGACTCGCAACGCTGTCGCTCTGGCTTGGTCTCTGGCTCGTGCCTCTCATAGCTCTTTGGATGACTTTGGGTGATGGCCACGTCCTCACCGGCATCGCAACGTTCTTCTCGAAGCTTGCCATCGTGACCTTCGGCGGGGCCTATGCGGTGCTGGCCTATTTGGCGCAGGAAGTCGTGCAGACCCGCGGCTGGCTAGGGCCGGGCGAGATGGTGGACGGTCTGGGACTTGCCGAGACCACGCCCGGTCCATTGATTCTCGTCATCGAATATGTCGCCTATCTCGCCGGCCACCGTTTCGCCGGCGGCATTGCCGGCGGTCTTGCGGGTGCCGCCATATCTCTATGGATGACATTCGTCCCCTGCTTCCTCTGGATATTCGTGCTGGCGCCCTACATTGACTATTTGCGTGCGATGCCGCGCCTGTCGGGCGCCCTGGCGGCGATCACCGCCGCTGTCGTGGGCGTTATCCTCAACCTGTCGGTCTGGTTCGGGCTTCACGTGCTGTTCCGGCAGGTCGAGCATTTCGAGCGCGGCCTCTTGGACATATGGCTCCCGCATCCATCGAGTCTCGACATCCTTTCCCTGCTGCTGGTCCTCGGCTCGAGCCTTCTCCTGCTGAAGATGAAGCTGTCGGTGCCGGTGGTTCTTGCCGCGAGTGCTCTTGCCGGCCTCTTGCTAAGGGGTCTGCTCTGAACCCCAGCGCCAGAAGTCGTCCTTGAGCTTGGCATAATGCCTGGCAAGCACCATGCCATGCACCTCCGATGCGCCATCGACGAGCCGCGCCGCCCGCGCATATCGGTAGATCCACTCGACGACGGTGTCTTTCGAATAACCCTTGGCGCCGAGCAGTTGCAGGGCGCGGTCGGCGGCCTTGTGCAGCGTGTCGGCGACATGGATTTTTGCCATGGATACTTCTTTCTGCGCCTGGCCGCCCTTGTCGATCAGCCATGCAGCATGCATCGTGAGAAGCCGGCCCGTGTGAATGTCTCGCGCCACGTCGGCGAGCATGAGTTGCACCGATTCCCGCTCGGCGAGGCTCGTGCCGAACGCCCGCCTATTGCTTACATAGGCGCTCGCCTCCTCGAGACATCGCTTGGCGAGTCCCAGCCATCGCATGCAATGCGTGAGCCGCGCCGGCCCAAGCCTTGTTTGCGTCAAGCGCAACCCGTCTCCTTCCTCGAGCAGCCGCTGTTCGGCAGGAATCTCGAGCCCATTGAATTCGAGCTCGCACACCCCGCCATGTTCCTGAGGTCCCATGATGTCGATGCGCCGCAGGATTCTCCAGCCAGGCTCGTCGCGATGAAAGATGAAGGCGGATAGCCCTCGTCGCCGATCTTCCGATGTTCGCGCCACCAGAATGAAATGGCGGGCCACGGCCGCGCCGGAAATGAACCACTTGCGGCCGTGAATGACATATTTGCCGCCGCGGCGATCGGCTCGCGTCAGCATCATGCCGGCCGGATCCGACCCTGATCCGGGCGCAGGCTCCGTCATGGCGAAGGCCGAATGCACGCGCCCGTCGATGATCGGCTGCAGCCACTTGTCCTTCATTGCATCATCCGGCAGCACGCGATTGAGGAGCGACATGTTTCCGTCATCCGGCGCAGCGCAGTTGAGCGCGACAGGTCCGAAGATCGAGCGGTTTGCCTCCTCGTAGACCGCAGCCCAGCCGACGACCGGGAGTTCGAGCCCGCCTCTCGCTTTGGGCATCTGTGGCGCCCACAGCTTTGCCGCCTTCGCCTTTGCTCTTACCCGGTCGAGCACCTCGAGCCTGATGTTCTCGTGCTCGTCATAATTGTTCCTGTCCGTCTCGAGCGGCAGAACATCCGTCTCGATGAAGGCACGCGTGGCGAGTCTGACCTTTTCGATCTCGGCGGGCAGGCTGAAGTTCATTGGCGCCTAGCCCCACATGTGCCCGCCGTCGACGACGATGGTCGATCCGGTCATGAATCCCGAAGCTTTTTGCGAGGCAAGCAGCAGCAATGTCCCATCGAGGTCGGAGGGCTCGCCGCAGCGCTGGAGCGGTATGCCCCTGATCATGGCCTGCCCCTTGGAACTCTCGAGATAGGCTTGCGTCATTTCTGTCTTGATGTAGCCCGGAGCAATGGCATTCACCCTGATGTCATGGGAGGCAAGCTCTACCGCCAGCGACCGCGTGATCTGCAGGACACCCGCCTTGGCCGCGCTATAGGCGGCATGGCCGCGATCCACGCGCAGGCCCAATATCGAGGCGATGTTGATGATGCAGCCCCGGCGCTTCGCCGAGACCATGCGCCGGCCTGCTTCCTGCGCTGTCCGCCACACGGCGTTAAGATTGATATCGACGACGTCTCGCCAGTCGTCGAAGCTGAGTTCGAGCGCCCGTCCGGGCCGCGCGATGCCGGCATTGTTGATCAGGCAGGTCACCGTGCCGAAGCGCCTTTCCGCATCATCGAAGGCGGAAGCGATGTCCCTCGGCATGGAAACGTCGAGCGCCACGGCGGCTGCCTTCTGGCCTTTCGCCGTCAGCTCCTCTTCGAGCGCCTTGAGGCGGTCGAGCCGTCGCGCTCCGAGAATCACCTTGGCGCCCTGCGAAGCGAGAACCTTGGCAAACCGTGCGCCGAGACCTGACGAGGCACCGGTGACAAATGCGACTTCCCCTGCAAGATCAAAGAGATGCTGCGCCGTGTGCATGTCGTTTCTTCGCACCTCCTCAGGCCGGCAAGGTGGCATGGATTCTCGCCTCATTCTAGGCTATCCCTCAACCGGGCTTTGAGGGCTCCGAATCAGATGAGTGCAGCGCCGATCGTCGGCTTGCCGGCCGATACCTTCGAAAAATCAGGTTTTCTCTTCCACTCTGTGGGCGACAAATATCTCAGGGCAGTGGCGGAGATCGCCAAATGTCAGCCGCTCATGATTCCCTCATCCGAGGTGATCGATCTTGAGGATGTGCTCGACCAGCTTCACGGCCTTGTCCTCACCGGTGCGCCCTCCAATGTTCATCCGCCTCACTATGGCGATCAGCCGAGCGCCGATCACGAGCCCTATGACCATGCCCGCGACATGACCACCTTCCAGCTCATTCGCAAGGCGGTCGATCGCGGCATGCCGTTCTTTTGCATTTGTCGCGGTTTTCAGGAGTTGAACGTGGTTCTCGGTGGCACGCTGGAAGCCGAGCTTCAGCGCGGACCGGGCCGTCTCGATCATCGCGCCAAGCCTTCCGAGGATGTGGACGTCCGCTACGCACCCGCGCACAACATAACGATCGCCCCGGGCGGAATTCTCGAGCGCATCCTGGGAAAGCGCGAGACGATGGTGAATAGCATCCACCGCCAGGGCATCAGGAAGCTGGCGCCTCTGCTGGCGGCCGAAGCCGTGGCTCCCGACGGCATTATCGAGGCCGTCTCGGTCAAGGGCGCCAAGTCATTCGCTTTCGGCACGCAATGGCACCCGGAATACAAGGCATCCGACAATCCAGATTCGGTGCGGCTGTTCACGGCCTTCGGCGATGCGGTTCGCGCCTATCGCTCGTCCAGGACGGCGCAGCTCGCCCATCAGCGCCTCGCCGCCTCCGCCTGAGGCTTTATCCGAGCGTTGCGAGCGCTGGAAACATCTCCAGGAACCAGTAGGAGAGGACTTGCATCGATCCGGTGATGAACAGCACGCCCGTCACGACAAGCAACGCGCCCATGACTTTTTCCACCGTCGCCATGCGCTGTCTGAAACGGCGCAGGAAGCCTAGGAAATTGCCCAGGAAGGCTGCCGCTACAATGAATGGCACGCCAAGGCCCGCCGAATAGGCCGAGAGGAGAACGGAACCCCTGGAGATGCTCTCGGTCCCCGCGGCAATGGCCAGTATGGCTGCGAGAACGGGACCGATGCACGGCGTCCAGCCGAAAGCGAATGCCAGTCCGATGACGAAAGCGCCGGCAAGGCCCGTCGGCCGCAGCTGGTGGCGGTACTGCGCTTGCCGGTTGAAAAGAGTGAAATTGAAGGCTCCGAGAAAGTGCAGCCCCATGACGATGATGAAAACGCCGGAGATTTTCGCAAGCAGCCCAAGATGCTCGCGCAGCAGCTGCCCGATGACGGAGGCGGTTGCGCCCATGGCGACGAAGACCGCGGAGAAGCCGGCGACGAACATGACCGCGGCGAGCACAGCCTCGCCCAGACCGTGACGGTCGTGCTTGCGCTCGGCAAGCTCCTCGAGCGAAAAGCCCGTGATGTAGCACAAATAAGGCGGCACCAGCGGCAGGACGCAGGGCGAAAGAAAGCTCAGCAGTCCCGCCAGAAATGCGCCCCCGAGAGAAACGTCGAAAATCATGGTCCAAGCCAGAACATGGACAGGCCAATAGCTGAAAAGCCGCCCGCAAGGCAACTCACGTCGCCTTGACGGCGGCACCCTGCGGCTTCACTTTGGCGCCTCATTTCCCCATTATCCGAAAACCGGAATCGGGGCCTAAACAATTGTACCTGCGACCCATGATCCTGCTTCGCCTGTTCGCGGCATTGGCGCTGCTTGCCGCTCCCGCGGCAGCCCATCCGCATGTCTGGATCGAAGCGAAATCGGCCGTGGTCTTCGACGCACAGGGTCGCATCACTGCCATCGATCATGAGTGGACGATGGATGAAATGTACACTGAGACCGCGGTCGATGGCCTGGATCGAAATAGCGACGGCGTCTATTCGCAAGGCGAGCTCGAGGCGCTGACCAAGGAGAACATCGACTCGCTCAAGGAGTATGACTACTTCACCGCCTTTACCACGGGCGGCGTCAAAAGCGCCTTCGGCGACGTCGCTCAGGCAAGCCAGGTGTGGAGCAACAAGCGTCTCAAGCTCTCTTTTCGGTTGCCGCTGAGAGAACCCGTCGATCCTCGCAGCAGCGCAGTGGCATACCGTGTCTACGATCCGGGTTTTTTCATCTCGATCGAGTTTCCGTCCGAGCATGCGCTTTCCGCTGTCGGAGCCATGCCGCCGACCTGTCGGATGGAGTTGCGAGAGCCCGTTTCCGACCAGCAGGCGGCCGATGCCAAGGCAATGCTGGCGACCAAGGGAGTGGAATGGCAAGCTCCGCCCGAGGAAGATTTCGGCGCCATGTTCGCCCAGCCGATCCTGGTCGCCTGCGGTGCTGCAGCGCAGCCGGCAGCCGCCGCGGGAACGAGCGATCTTGTTCAGTCCGGCGACTTGAAGAGTCGGTCCCTCGTTCAGGCGCGGGGTAAGGATCTGTCCCTGACCCCTTCTTTTTGGTCGGACCCGGCTGCCTTCGTCCTGGCGGTGCAACAGTCCTTCTATCAACAGATCTCCGGCGCGATTTCGCGCCTGCGCTCGGGCCCTTCATGGACGGCGGCCTTGACCCTCATGCTGCTGAGCTTGGGCTATGGCGTGTTTCACGCCGCCGGCCCCGGTCACGGCAAGACCGTCATTTCCGGCTGGATGCTTGCCACCGAGGAGCAGCTCAGGCGCGGCGTGATGATTTCATTCGCCAGCGCCTTCATTCAGGCTTTGTCTGCAATTCTGATTGTCACAACGCTTCTTCTCCTGGTGAAGGCCGTTGGGTCCACGGCCCGTTCCGTGGCCGCTGTTCTTGAAAGCATGAGCTATGGCTTGATCGCCCTTTTGGGCTTCTATTTGTTATGGCAAGCCATGGGGATGATCTGGCCGTCGCAGCCACTGGTGGCTGCTGGAGCCGCCGCGCCGCACGTTCGCCACGCGAACTGCGCCCATGCCCACGTGCCTCCCGCCGGTGACCTTCGCAGGGACTGGTCCCTTTCCAAGGCGCTCTCCATATCATTCGCGGTGGGTCTGAGACCCTGCACCGGCGCCATCCTCGCTCTGTTGTTTGCCAATGCGATCGGCGTCTATTGGGCTGGTATCGCCGCCACCTTCATCATGGCTGTGGGCACCGCGCTCACCGTCTCGGTGATTGCCGCCATGGCGGTCTTCTCGAAAACCACCGCTCTCTCCATGCTTC
>DATBMX010000471.1:0-13171 GCA_036554625.1 Aestuariivirgaceae bacterium | reverse complement strand
GTGGTGCCGCGGACGATCGAATCGTCGACCAGCACGACGCGGCGACCCTTGATCACCGAGCGGTTGGCATTGTGCTTGAGCTTGACGCCAAGCGCGCGGATCTGCTGCGTCGGCTCGATGAAGGTTCGTCCCACATAATGGTTGCGGATGATGCCGAGCTCGAATGGCAATCCCGACTGTTGTGCATAGCCGAGCGCCGCTGGAACGCCGGAATCGGGGACTGGAATGACGACATCGGCCTCGGCCGGTGCCTCGCTGGCGAGCTGGCGGCCCATCTGCCTGCGCACCTCGTAGATCGAGCGTCCGCCGAGCACGCTGTCGGGCCGCGAGAAGTAGATATATTCGAAGATGCACGGGCGCGGCGCCGTCTTGGGAAAGGGATGGAGCGACTCGATCCCGTCCTCGGTGATCACCACCACCTCGCCATTCTCGACTTCGCGGATGAATTTGGCGCCGATGATGTCGAGCGCGCAGGTCTCGGAGGCGAGCACATAGGCGCCGTTGAATTGGCCGAGCACCAGCGGCCTGATCCCCAGGGGATCGCGCGCGCCGATGAGTTTCTTGTTGGTGAGCGCGACCAGCGAATAGGCGCCCTCGAGCGAGCGCAGCGCATCGATGAACCGCTCGATGATCCTCTGCTTGGGCGAGCGCGCGACGAGATGCAGGATCACTTCCGTGTCGGATGTTGACTGGCAGATGGCGCCCTCCGCGATGAGTTCGCGCCTGAGCGTCAGCCCGTTGGTGATATTGCCATTGTGGCCAACGGCGAGCCCGCCCGTGGCAAGCTCCGCGAACATCGGCTGCACATTGCGCAGGATGGTCCCCCCCGTCGTCGAATAGCGCACATGCCCCATCCCCGAGCGCCCCTTGAGCCGATGGATCGTCTGCTCGCTGGAGAAATGATCGCTGACGAGCCCAAGCCCGCGCTCGGCGTGAAACCGCTCGCCGTCATATGTGACGATTCCCGCCGCCTCCTGGCCGCGGTGCTGGAGCGCATGAAGGCCGAGCGCCGTCAGCGCCGCGGCATCGTCATGGCCGAAGATCCCGAACACGCCGCACTCCTCGCGCAGCCGGTCGTCGTCCATGCGCCATTGAACATCTCTGCTCTTCGTCATCGCTATCAGCCTCTAACGCCTACGCCCGGTCTTGAGGCGAAGCTCACTGCCCGGTGGTGCTTTGACCGCCGAAGACCGGTTCTGAGTCAGGCTCCTCCGAATCCTGAGGCGCGCCTTGCGAACTTCCGTCCGTGCTCTCGATGAGCCGGTTGAGATTTTGCTGTTGTCCAGCCTGGTAGCCTTCTTCGTCTTCGGCTGCCGGCTGCGCCGGAGCATTGTCCTGGTCGGTGACATAGGTCTTGTTTCTGAGGACATCCGCCACATCCGCCGGCAGGAACGAGATGACGACCGTGCTCACCTCTTTCACCACGGGCAGGAGCCGCGCATCGCGGATCCATTCTTCCTGATTCTGCTCAGGCACCAGCCACACGTAAAATAGGTAGGCGATCGCCACCAGCAAGAGGCCGCGCGCCACGCCATAGACGAAGCCCATGGTCCGGTCGAAGGCCCCCGCCGCGCTGTCGAGCACCCAGTCGGCGATCCGGACGCTGATCAGCGACATGATGATCAGGACGATGAGAAACACTCCGCCGCCCAGCGCGATCTTGGCGACGATCTCCGGCTGCAGATATTGCGCGGCCAGCTGGTTGAGCTCGGGCGACAGCACAGCGCCGAGAGCGGCGAGACCGGCGATGCCCCATGCGAGGAGCGACAGAACCTCCCGCGTGAAGCCGCGCATCAGGGCAAGCAGCCCCGAGATGATCATGATTCCGACGAGAATCAGGTCGAGCAGTTGAAATGGCATGAGGCGACTGTCCAATTTCGCTGGCGCAAGGTCAATCGGCCCGTCTTATAGGGAGCTTTACTGTCGCTGTCTTGTGGAAATATTTCGGTCTGTTTGGCTCGGTCATGCCCGCGAAAGTTCCGATCGAGAGCACTTGCGGTCTTTCTTCCTCGTCATGGCCCGACTTGATCCGGCCGTGTCCATGCGACGGGCCACCCTTACATTCGTCAGCCCGACGAAAGTCGGGGTCCAGCTTCAAGAATCTCCCGCAGCTGGATTTCGGCTTTCGCCGGAATGACGATCGAGGGGGAGTTGAAACGTTGTTTCACCGGCTCGCGACGAAGGCGACGAGGTCCGACACGGTTTCGAGCGCCTTGATGTCGAGATGCTTGGCCGAAGGCGTTTCGCCGTTCCCCGCCACCACCGCTTGCGTCAAGCCGAGCTTTGCCGCCTCCTTCAGCCGCGCTTCGCTCTGGCTCACCGGCCTGACCGAGCCCGACAGCGCGATCTCCCCGAAGAACACGGCGGCCTGCGGCAGCATTCGCCCGGTCAGCGACGAGACCAGCGCCGCTGCCACGGCGAGGTCGGCGGCGGGCTCCTTGACCTTGAGGCCGCCCGCGACATTGAGATAGACGTCATGCGCCCCGATGGCCACGCCGCCGCGCGCCTCGAGCACCGCGAGCACCATCGCGAGCCTGTTCTGATCCCAGCCGACCACTGCCCGGCGCGGATTGCCAAGCACCGATGGCGACACCAGCGCCTGCACCTCCATGAGGAGCGGCCTCGTGCCTTCGATGCCGGCGAAGACCGCTGATCCAGGCGTCGGATTCTCCCTGGCGCCCATGAACAGCCGCGAGGGATTGCTCACTTCCGTGAGACCTTGATCCGACATCTCGAAGACGCCGATCTCATCCGTTGGACCGAAGCGGTTCTTGACCGCGCGCAGGATGCGGAACTGGTGGCCCCGGTCGCCTTCGAAATAGAGAACCGTGTCGACGAGATGCTCGATTGCCTTGGGCCCGGCGATCTCGCCTTCCTTGGTGACATGGCCCACGAACAGAACACAGATGCCCTTGGCCTTGGCGAGCCGGATCAAGGCTTCAGTACCGGCTCTCAGTTGCGACACCGTGCCGGGGGCGGATTCGATCACCGGCGTCCACAGCGTCTGGATGGAATCGATGACGACCACGCTCGCCTGCGGCTCTTCGGAGAGCGTGGCAACGATGTCGGCGACATTGGTGAGGGAAGCGAGCATCACCGGTGAGTCAGAAAGTGAAAGCCGCTCCGCCCTGAGCTGCACCTGCGCGATTGCCTCCTCGCCCGAAACATAGATGACGCGAAGGCCCCTTCTGGCCAGGGCCGCCATGGCCTGCAGCAAAAGCGTGGACTTGCCGATGCCGGGGTCGCCGCCAATGAGCGCCGCCGAGCCCTGCACGAAACCTCCCCCCGCGACCCGGTCGAGCTCGCCGAGCCCGGTCATGAGGCGCGGCGGCGGCTTCACCCCGCCCGTAAGCCCGACGAGTTCGCCCTTGCGCCCCTTGGGCAGGCCTTGGCCGCGCGCTCCCGCCACCGAGCGCGACTCCTCGATGATCGTGTTCCATGCTCCGCAGGCATCGCACCGGCCCGACCACTTGGCCGAGGCCGCGCCGCAGTTCTGGCATACGAAGGAGGAGAAAGGCTTCGCCATCGCCCGCGAAAGATCAGCGCTTCGCCTTCTCCGGCTTCTTGGGCTTTTCCTGCTTCTCCTGCTTGGGCTTTTCCAGCTTCTCCTGCTTGGGCTTCTCGGTCTTTGCCGGCTGAGCCTTGGCGTCCTGAGCTGGAGGGCTTTCCTCCGCCTGTTCCTTGGCGAGCGCTTCCGTTTCGAAGAGCTGCTCCGCCGCGAGGCGGGCTTCCTCGCGCTCCGAGATCGTGCCGGTCAGCACCTCGCCGCGCGCCTGCGCGTCGGCCTCGTCCTGCGTACGCGCCACATTGACCTGGATTTCCGTGACCACCTCGGGATGAAGCGCGATGCGCACCTTGTAGAGGCCGATGGTCTTGATCGGCTGTTCGAGCATCACATGCGTGCGCAGGACTTCGACCTTCGTTGTCGATGCCGCGGTAGCGATGTCGCGCGTCGTGACAGAGCCGTAGAGCTGGCCGCTCTCGCCAGCCTGCCTGAGGACGACGAAGCTTTTGCCGTTGAGCTTGCCGGCCTCGCCTTCCGCCCCCGACCGGCGCTGCGCATTGCGCGCCTCGAGGTCGCCGCGCTCGCGCTCGAATTTCTGCTTGTTGGCTTCCGTTGCGCGCAGCGCCTTGCCCTGCGGCAGAAGATAGTTGCGGGCATAGCCGTCCTTCACCTTGACGACCTGTCCCATGGCGCCGAGCTTTTCGACGCGCTCCAGCAATATGACTTCCATCGGCTTCTCCTTGGTGTTCAGTTCCTGTGTTTGACGGGGGGCAGGGGTTTGAACCTTGCCCTGAGATTGAGGCCGAGCTCGGCGAGGCCGAGCGCGATCAGCGGCACAACCAGGATCCAGCTCATGAGGATTAGCGCGCCATAAAGCCCTGCGAGCAGCGGCACGCGCGCGCCATGGCCGAGCAGCAGATGATGGATGACGGCGAGCCCGAGAATGGCGAAGGCGGTGAGAAGGGGCGCGGCGAACACCATTCCGAAAAGCCCGGCCGTGCCCGGCATGAGGCTCAATCCGCAGGCTGCCGCGAGCGCGAGACCCGACGAGCGTGGAAAGGCGAGCGAGGAAAATGGCGCCCAGGGCCTGAGCGACATGCCCGATGCCACGGTGATGCGCGAGGCGAGGCGCAGGTTGATCGTCATGGCGATGAGCCAGGCGGCAGCGCTCGCGGCCGGGGCGAGCAGCACCAGAAGATCGAGGAAGCGCTGAAACTCGCCCTGCCGCTCGGCGGGAATATTGGCCGCCAGCGGCCGCGTCATATGCCCTGCCGCCTGCTTGAGCGTGCTTTTGAAGCTTTCAGCGTCGGGCCCGAACGCCAGGATCACCAGCGTGAGCAGCGCTCCCGCCATGGCTGCGGCCCATAGAAGGAGCCGGCCCTCGGGATACCATTGCGCTCCGCCGCCAATTGCTTCGCCTTCACTCGCCGGCCCTTGCGCCGGCCGGCTTACGAGCGCAAGCCGCGAGAGGAAGATAGGGCCGACGGCGGTCGCGAGAAAAAAGAACAGCCCCGACTTGGGGCCCCACAACCCTCCGAGCGTCAGCGCGCCGATAACCCCTCCGGCCGCGGCGGCGCTCCACCCCTGGCTCAGGCCGGCGATGAACAGGGGCAGCGGCGCCAAGTAGAAGAGCAGTGCCGACAGCGGCGTGAACAGGATCATGCTCGCATGCAGCACGGCCGCCGCAGCCCCGCTCAGCAGGGCGAAGATGAGTAAGCTGCTTCTCTTCAACGTGGCTGTCCCCGATCTCCTTGCGATGGGTTAGAGATGGACGTCCATCCCAGCCTGATCTCCTTGGCGCCTAGGCGAAGCGCGGGGTCAGTGTCAGGTGATCACATAGGGCAATAGGCCCAGATAGCGCGCCCGCTTGATTGCCTGCGCCAGTTCGCGCTGTTTCTTTGCGCTCACCGCCGTGATCCGGCTCGGCACGATCTTGCCACGCTCCGAGACGAAGCGCGACAGGAGCCTCACATCCTTGTAATCGATCTTCGGCGCCCCCGCGCCTGAGAAGGGGCAGCTCTTTCGCCGCCGGAAAAAGGGGCGGCGCGCCTGTCCTTGGCTCTGTGCCATTAGCTAGCCTCCCCGTTGGTCGTTGTTGTTGGCGCGGGTGCTTCCTCGCGTGGCGGGCGCGGCGGCCTGTCGCGGAACGAGCCGCGATCGCCACCGCCTCCGCGGTCGAAGCGGCGTCCGCCGCCGAAGCCGCCACGGTCGCCGCCGAAGCCTCCGCGGTCGAAACCGCCACGGTCGAAGCCGCCGCGCTCATCGTCGCGCTCGCGCGAACGGGCCTGGCGCACGACGGCCGACGGGCCTTCCTCAAGCTCGTCCACCTTGATCGTCATGAAGCGGATGACGTCCTCGTTGATCGACATCTGCCGCTCCATTTCCTTGACGGCGGCAGGCGGTGCGTCGAGATTGAGGAGCGTGTAATGCGCCTTGCGGTTCTTCTTGATGCGGAAGGCGAGCGAGCGCAAACCCCAGTTCTCAGCCTTGGGAACGCTGCCGCCATTGCTTTCGATGACGGACTTGAACTGCTGCGTCAGCGTCTCGACCTGTGGGGCCGAGGCGTCCTGGCGCACCAGAAAAACATGCTCATAGCGCGGCATGTCGATTGGCCTTTCTCTCAAAATTCAACAAGCGGTTCCGGCGCAGAGCCTCACTCGAGCCCATCGTTGAGAGAGGCTTGAGCACGGTTCCTCGAAGGAGCAGGGACAAGGGAAGAGGAGCTTGTGCAGCCCGGCTCCCTGGGCCAAAGCCCAAGGCTTCCTTTCAGCCCCCGACCGGATGGCCGCGGACCGGGCGCTTATAGGCGGGGATGAGGGCGGTGGCAAGCTTCGCCTCTTCGCCCTTGAGGGGAGGTGGGGGGCGTCCGCGCATTTACGCAAGAGAGTATGCCCGAAGCCGGACCCCGACGTTCGTCCGCGTGACGAAAATGAGAAAACCGTCCCGCACAAAATTCCAGACGAGTGAAAATAATCCTTGACAGCGTGACGCTCATCGGGCATGGTCCCGCCACGCTCCGGAACTGGGCGAAAAAATTGGACAGAGCGAATTCAAATGGCCGGGTCTTCCCGGCCATTCGCGTTTGATCAGTGTGGCGGCAGCAAAACTTGACACAGCCAAGCGGAGCGTGGGATGCCGCGCGTAAGGCGGCATCGAGTTGAGAGGCATTGCATGACGATTGCGTTCACCTTTCCGGGCCAGGGCAGCCAGGCGGTCGGCATGGGCCGCGCGATGGCGCAGGCCTCGCCCGAAGCGAAGAGCGTGTTCGACGAGGTCGACGACGCCTTGGGCCGCAAGCTTTCCGCGCTCATGTGGGAAGGGCCCGAGGATGAGCTTACTCTCACCGAGAACGCCCAGCCCGCCATCATGGCGGTCAGCATGGCCGTCATGCGCGTACTCGAGAAGGAGCACGGCTTCGCGCTTGCGCGTCATGTGAAATTCGTCGCCGGTCATTCGCTCGGCGAATATTCGGCCCTTGCCGCGGCCGGCGCCTTCACGCTCGCCGATGCCGCCCGCCTGCTGCGGCTGCGCGGCAGCGCCATGCAGAAGGCGGCCCCGGCGGGCACCGGCGCAATGGCGGCACTCCTGGGTCTCGATCTTGAGGATGCGCTCGCCATCGCCGCCGAAGCGGCGCTAGGGGAGATCTGCGAGGTTGCCAACGACAATGCGCAAGGCCAGATCGTCGTCTCCGGCCACAAGCAGGCGGTGGCGCGCGCCATCGATCTTGCCAAGGCGAAGGGCGCCAAACGCGCGGTTCTCTTGACCGTCAGCGCACCCTTCCATTGCCGGCTGATGCAGCCGGCGGCGCATGTCATGGCCGAGGCCCTGCGCGAGGTTTCGTTGCGCAAGCCCTCGGTTCCCGTGATCGCCAATGTCACGGCCGAGCCACAGAGCGATCCGTCCGCCATTCGCGATCTCCTCATCCGCCAGGTCACCGGCATGGTGCGATGGCGCGAATCGATTGCCGCCATGGCGAGGCAGGGCGTGCGCATTTTCTGCGAGGTGGGAGCGGGCAAGGTGTTGACGGGGCTCGCTCGCCGCATCGCGCCCGACGCTCGGGCCTTGGCGCTCGGCACGCCCGAGGAGGTCGGCAAGGCACTGAGCCAAATTCGGGAAACGGCGCATGCTCTTTGATCTGACCGGCAGAACGGCCCTTGTCACCGGCGCCACCGGCGGCATCGGCGCAAGCATTGCCGAGGCGCTTCATGCGCAGGGCGCGACAGTTGCTCTATCGGGCACGCGCCTGGCGGCGCTCGAGGAAGCGCGTGAGAAGCTTGGGAGCCGTGTGCATGCGATCGCCTGCGATCTCAGCCGCGCCGAGGAGGTGGAAAAGCTTGTGCCTGCCGTCGAGTCGCAGATGGGCTCGCTCGATATTCTCGTCAGCAATGCAGGCATCACCCGCGACATGCTGGCGCTGAGGATGAAGGATGAGGATTGGGCCGCTGTCCTCAACGTCAATCTCACCGCTGCCTTCCGGCTGAGCCGCGCCGCCCTGCGCGGCATGATGAAGCGCCGTTTCGGACGCATCATCGGCATCGCTTCGATCGTCGGCGTCACCGGCAATGCGGGCCAGGCGAACTACGCCGCATCCAAGGCCGGCATGATCGGCATGACGAAGGCGCTGGCCAAGGAAGTGGCGAGCCGGCATATCACCGTCAACTGCGTGGCGCCGGGCTTCATCGAAACGCCGATGACGGCGTCGCTCAACGACAAGCAACGCGAAAGCCTTCTCGCCAATGTTCCCGCCGCGCGACTCGGGCTGCCTGCGGAAGTGGCCGCCGCCGTAGTCTATCTCGCGAGCGCCGAAGCATCCTATGTCACGGGCCAAACCCTGCATGTGAACGGGGGGATGGCCATGATTTGATTTGTCAAGTCCCTCCTTGCAGTGGAGAGTCTAATGGCCCTTTGTCTGCAAATGGAACCTATGATAGGAAGCGCGGTGCTCAAGGGAATTCAATACCATAGTTTGGCAGTGTTGGGGGCTTGAGACCAAAGACGCGGATAGAGCGTTTGCCGGACCAAATTAACGAGGATTATCAGACATGAGTGACGTCGCTGAGCGGGTGAAGAAGATCGTTGTCGAGCATCTTGGGGTTGATGCCGAGAAGGTGACTCCCGAGGCAAGCTTCATAGATGATCTTGGCGCCGACAGTTTGGACAACGTCGAACTGGTCATGGCCTTCGAAGAGGAGTTCGGCGTCGAAATTCCTGACGACGCGGCGGAGACGATTCAAACGGTTGGCGACGCGATCAAGTTCATCGAGAAAAGTCAGGCCTGATCGGCGAGCGCGTGTCGGCTGACGGGCGGCCGGCGGCGAGTGAATTCCCTACCTGAATCCCGTTGAGGAGCAAGAGCTGGTACGCATGAACGATGGCTTCCGCATCAATGTGAGAGGCTTGCGCCATGCGTAGAGTTGTGGTTACCGGAATGGGCCTCGTCACGCCGCTTGCCACCGGCGTTGAGGAAAGCTGGCAGCGCCTGCTTGCCGGCCAATCCGCCGCCACCAGCATCGCGAAGTTCGACGCTTCCGATCTCGCCGCGCGCGTCGCCTGCGAGGTGAAGCGCGGCGACGGCGCCAACGGCACCTTCAATGCCGACCATTACATGGAACCCAAGGAGCAGCGCCGCTACGACGAGTTCATTATCTATGCCGTGGCGGCCGCCAAACAGGCAATGGACGATGCGGGTTACAAGGCGGAAACGCCCGACCAGCAGTCGCGTCTCGGCGTTCTCGTGGGCTCGGGCATCGGCGGTCTTCCCGGCATCGAGGAGACGAGCCTCACATTGAAGGAGAAGGGCCCGCGCCGCGTCAGTCCCTTTTTCATTCCCGGCAGTCTCATCAATCTTGCCGGCGGGGTGATCGGCATCAAGCACGCCTCCAAGGGGCCGAACCACGCCGTCGTCACGGCCTGCGCCACGGGATCGCATGCGATCGGCGACGCCGGGCGCATGATCGCCTTCGACGACGCCGATGTCATGATTGCCGGTGGAGCGGAATCGTCCATCTGCCGCGTCGGCATCGCCGGCTTCATCGCCTGCAAGGCCTTGTCCACGCATTTCAACGACACGCCGCAGAAGGCGTCGCGCCCTTATGATCGCGACCGTGACGGCTTTGTCATGGGCGAAGGGGCAGGTGTCGTCATTCTCGAGGAGCTCGAACATGCGAAAGCGCGGGGCGCCAGGATCTATGCCGAACTCGTCGGCTATGGCCTTTCCGGCGACGCCTATCACGTCACCGCCCCATCGCCCGATGGCGACGGCGCCTATCGTTGCATGCAGGCCGCTCTGAAGCGCGCCGGTGTTTCCGCTCACGACGTCGACTATGTGAATGCCCATGGCACCTCGACGCCTCTGGGCGACGAGATCGAGCTGAAGGCGGTCGAGCGCCTCATGGGCAATCGTGCCGATCGTCTCACCATGTCGTCGACGAAGTCGTCGATCGGCCATCTTCTTGGTGCGGCGGGTGCGGTGGAGGCGGTGTTCTCGATTCTCGCGATGCGCGACCAGATCGCGCCGCCGACGATCAACCTCGACAATCCATCAGTGGAGACGACGATCGACCTCGTGCCCCATCGTCCGCGGAAGAGAGAGATCAACACAGTTCTGTCCAATTCCTTTGGTTTTGGTGGCACCAACGCGTCAATTGTCTTCCGTCGTCTTGATTCGTAGCTGAGGAGGGCCCTGAACGTGGCCGAGCAGAAGAGGGCGAAGCGCCGGCGCAGATCCTTTGGCCGCGTGCTCGCCTCGCTTGCCGGCATTCTGCTGGTCGCAGGCGCGCTCGCAGGCGTCGCCGCCCTTTATGGCCGGACGGCCTTCGAGGAGCCCGGCCCCCTGGCCGAGAATCGCATCTTTGCCGTGGCGCGTGGCATGAGCACGCCGGAAATCGCCGCCGCGCTGGAAGAGGCCGGCATCATTTCCGACGACAAGGTTTTTCTCGCCGCGGCCTACGCCAGCGGCAACCACCAGCGCATGAAGGCGGGCGAATATGCAATTCCACAGCGCGTCAGCATGGCCGAAGTCATGGCGCTCATCGTCTCTGGCAGGGAGCTTGTCTACAAGGTGACGGTGCCGGAAGGCTGGACCGTGGCGCAGGTGGTCGAGCGTGTTTCGGCGCATGAAAATCTCGAAGGTCCCGTCACCGCTGCGCCGGCCGAGGGAACCATTCTGCCGGAGACCTATGTTTTTCGCCGCGGCATGACGCGCGACGCATTGATCGAGCAGATGCGCGCCGCGCAGGCCGTGTATTTCGATGAGCTGTGGAAGAAGCGCGCGCCCAATCTGCCCTTCGACACCAAGGACGAGGCGCTGATCCTTGCTTCCATCGTCGAGAAGGAGACGGCCGTTCCCGCCGAACGTCCGCTCATCGCAGCCGTGTTCATCAACCGTTTGCGCAACGGCATGCGCCTGCAGTCCGATCCCACCATTATCTACGGCATCACCGGCGGCAAGACCAAGCTCGACCGTCCGATACTGAAGTCGGATATCGAGGAGACCACGCCCTACAACACCTATCGCATCACGGGCCTTCCGCCCACGCCGATCGCCAATCCCGGCAAGGAGTCGATCGCCGCCGTCCTCAACCCGGCGGACAGCAAAGCACTCTATTTCGTTGCCGACGGCACCGGCGGTCATGTCTTCGCCGCGACCTTGGAGGAGCATCGCAGGAACGTCCGCAAATGGCGCGCGGTGGAACGATCCTTGGCGGAGGAGGCCTCGGTCGAAACCTCGCCCGGCGAAGCGGAAGCAGCACCGGAAGCACCCGCACAGACGCAGGCCGCCTCAGCGCCGCAGGCTGACCCGGAGGGATCGGCGCCGGCTCAAGTTCCTCTCATCGCCGAGCCGCCGCACGAGGAAGAGGCGTCCGAGCCCCTCCTCGAGGGCGAGGCGGCTCCGGCCGAGACGGCCGATTTCGATGATGAAGCCCAAAACCCCGCGGCTGCTCAGAAAACGCCTGAGGCCGCTGCCGGCGCAAGCCAGGCGGCGGCAGCGCCGGCCGAACCCAAGGTGACGAGGCTCGTGGTCGTGTCGGGCAGGCTTGTGCCCATTCCCGCCAAGCGGCCGTCGCGCAATTGACGCGCTTGGCGCTCTCCGTCCGCACCGGTAGATTGCATCGAGCGATCGATTCTCGAGCCCTTGCCATATGACGCTTTCCAGCATGACCGGCTTTGCCCGCAGCGACGGCCATATGAAAGGCATGAGCTGGTTCTGGGAGGTTAAGAGCGTCAACAGCCGCTCGCTCGATGTGCGCTGCCGCCTGCCGCAAGGGCTTGAGCGGCTCGAAGCCGAAATCAAGGAATTGGCGCAGGCGCGATTTCATCGCGGCAGCCTGCAGGTCAATCTGGAGCTGAAGCGCGAGATCGAATCCGAGATCAGGGTCAATGAGACGGCGCTGAACGAGGTGCTGGCGCTCGCGCGCTCGCTTCAGGAGAAGCATGGCTTGCCGCCGCCCACCATCGAGGGTCTGCTCGCCGTCAGGGGCGTGCTCGAAACGGTGGAGCGCGAAGACGATGAAGAGTCGATGGCCCTGCGCAACAAATTGCTGTTGCAAAGTCTCGCCGATGCTTTTGACGTTCTCGTCGGCAACCGCCGCGCCGAGGGCGCCAAGCTCAAGGGCATTCTTAGCGCCCAGATCGAGCGCATCAGCGAGCTTGGCGAGGATGCTCGCGATTGTCCGGCGCGCACCGCCGACCGCATCAGGGTGCGGCTGGGAGAGCAGATCGATCGCTTGCTCGAATCCGGGCGCAGCTTCGATCCCGATCGTCTGCACCAGGAAGCGCTGCTGATTGCCGCGCGCAGCGACATTC
This sequence comes from Aestuariivirgaceae bacterium, assembly GCA_036554625.1. Lineage (GTDB taxonomy): Bacteria > Pseudomonadota > Alphaproteobacteria > Rhizobiales > Aestuariivirgaceae > DATBLQ01. The sequence goes on along the minus strand of DATBMX010000471.1, from coordinate 861 downwards.
AAGAGGAGCTCGACCGCATCTTCGCACATGTCGGCGCCGCCCGCGAGTTGGTTGACAATGGGGCGGGACCGGTCGGCCGCAAGCTCGATTTCCTCGCGCAGGAGTTCCATCGCGAGGCCAATACGCTGTGCGCCAAGTCGCAAGACAAATCGCTGAGCAGCATTGGCTTGAATTTGAAGGCCGTCATCGACCAGATGCGCGAGCAGGTGCAGAATGTTGAATAGCATGGCCAAATCGATCGACATCGCCCGCCGCGGGCTGCTCCTGGTGATCTCCTCGCCCTCTGGCGCCGGCAAGACCACCTTGACGCGCAGGCTTCTCGAACGCGACCCCTCCATCATCATGTCGGTCTCCGTCACCACCCGTCCGCCGCGCCCGGGCGAGGTCGATGGCAAGGACTATCTTTTCATCTCCATGGACAAGTTCAGGGCCATGCGCGACGCCGGCGAGCTGCTCGAATGGGCGGAAGTGTTCGGCAATTGCTATGGCACGCCGAAGGCGCCGGTGCAGGCTTCACTCGCCAAGGGGCGGGACGTGCTGTTCGACATCGACTGGCAAGGCACCCAGCAGCTCGCGCAGGCGATGCCAGAGGATCTCGTGCGCATCTTCATTCTGCCGCCCTCGGCTGAGGCTCTGCGCGACCGGCTGATCCGCCGCGCGCAGGATTCCATGGTCACGGTCGCTAAGCGCATGGCTGAGGCCGCCAAGGAGATCAGCCACTGGGCGGAATATGATTACGTCATCATCAACAATGATCTCGAAGCCTCCGATCGCGAGATCGGCGCCATCCTCGAGGCGGAGCGGCTGAAGCGCAAGAGGCGTACGGGCCTGACCGCCTTCGTGCGCGCGCTGTCGGAGAAG
>DATBMX010000466.1:0-3465 GCA_036554625.1 Aestuariivirgaceae bacterium | reverse complement strand
GCATAGTTATCATTGGCACTGACGGAGACGTAGAGATCAGGCTTGGCGAGCAAAGCCGGCTGGAGGCCGAAGGAGCCTCCGCGGGGATAGCCGTCGGCAACAGCAACGGCGATGTGCGGCTTTATTCTTACGGCGCAATCGAGACCGGCAGCGCCGGCAACGGCTACAAGGGTTACGGCTTTGGTATTTTCAGAACAAGCGGAGACGTTCTCGTTGTCTCCTCCGGCGCCATCACCACCCATGGCGCAGAAGCGCACGGAATGAATCTACGAGGAAATTACGGCGATGTTTCGCTGGATTCAGGCACAGCCATTACCACCTATGCCGCTGGTGCTTCCGGCATACGCGTCTATGCCGCCTATGAACAGTCGGTCTCCGTCACCCACTCGGGTGCCATCAACACGTCTGGCTTATATGCGCAGGGCATCCATGTATTGGGTTCATATTGGGCTTATTCAGCGGCCGGAACGCCCGTTGCAATTCAAACCTCTGCTGGCAGCACCATCGTCACTTCGGACTATGGATCGCACGGAATCTCTCTGGACAACAGTCCGTACGGCTATGATTCCGCTGTAATCCAGCAGGTCAGCTTGAACATCGCCGGCACTATCGATGCGCAGGGCAATCACGCCGACGGCATCTACGTCAGGAATGCCCTGGGGCCAGTGGATATCGACATCTCGGGCAGCGTCTCGGGCGGCGCAGGCATCGGCTCGGCCATCCGGATCCTGGGCAACACAGCCGTGTCGCTCCACAACACAGGCACGATCGAGGGGGCAGTCATCACTGGCGAGGGCGATGACGAGTTTACCAACGGAGGCTTGCTTCTGACGGGCCATGTTGATTTCGGCGGCGGCAGCGATGTGTTTATCAACGCCGGCACCATCGAACTTGCCGGCGCGGTGAACGACATCCTCAATCTCGAAAGCTTCACCAACAGAGGCATCATCGATCTCGCCAATGATTCAGGTGGAGACACGCTCTCCATCTCCGGCGCCTTCACCGCCGATGGCGGCGCGCTGCATCTCGATGCGGATCTCGCCTCCGGCACGGCCGATCTCATGATGCTCGACTCGGTCGCCACAACCGGCAATCCAACCCTTGTCCATGTCACCGACATCGGCAGCGGCGCGGCGGCCAGCGGGCCCATCGTCATCATCGATGCCCAGGGCGATGCATCCGATGGAGCGGCTTTCATCGGAGCCCCATTCGGAACCCATCAATATGAGCTCATTTACGACGCTTCCGCCTCTACCTGGTCTCTGGGACCGCTCGGCATCTACCCGGGCACGGCCGAGTATCCCGCTCTCGTCTCCGGCGCGCTTCTCGGCTTCGCCTCCGATCTCTCATCCCTCCACGAACGCATCGCCGATATCCAGGAACAAGGCGACGATACGCCGGCGATCGAGCCCGCCGCCTGGAACGAAGCATCCTCGCGCAAGCTTCGCCCCTGGCTGCTGCTTGTGCAATCGAAGCAGGACGTCGATGCCGGGCCTGACTTCGATCTGGCGGTGACGAAGCTTCAGGCGGGTTTCGATACATCCAGAGGCGAGGAAGGCTTTCTCTATTCCATCGGCGCTTTCACCGCTGTTGGAGGGAGCAGCCAGGAGTTTTCCGCCTCCTCGACCGAGATGGAGGCGGACGTGCTCTCGCTCGGAGCCTATGGCGCCCTGCGCCGCGGCGCTTTCTTTGCCGATGCGATCGCAAGATATGAGCGCCAGTGGGCAGGCCTTCGCTCTGTCGCCACGGCGCAGGACGAGACTCCCTTCTCCGTCGATCTCCTGGGCCTGTCGGCGGAAACCGGCTACCGCTTTTCACATGAATGGACCTATCTGCAGCCGCGTGCGCGCCTGTCCTATTCCCACGCATGGGCTGGTGAATTCGACGATGCCTCGGGTGCAACGATCGATCTGGAAAATGCCGCGAGCCTCGTTGGCGAGGTGGCGGCCCGACTGGGCGTGGACCATGCCGTCAAGGCCGGCCTCGCCGGTCTCTATGTCGACCTCGCCTTCCGCCACGAATTTCTGGGCGAGACCAGCGCTCAAGTCTCAGGCCTGACCTTCACGCATCAACTGCCGGACACCTCGGCGCGACTCGCCACAGGCCTCGCCATGCACTTGCTTGACGGGAAACTCGCTCTCTTCCTGGATGCCGCCTATGCCAGGGCAGAAGACGCCAAGGAAGTTAGCGCGACGGGCGGCCTGCGCTTCAATTACTGACCAATCGCAATGGTTGCAGAATTCTCGTGATGTATGGAATGGTTGCACTGTGGTGCGTGTCTCGGCTAACGCTTGAACTTGCAGCGATTCGCCGTTCGGGGGCTCGGTGGAAGAGAGCAACAACACTATTCCGGTGCAGACTGCACCTCGTCCGGTGGAAGCGACGGGGGAGCCGTTGCAACACGCCGCACCGGCATCAACTCAGATATCCTGCTCGCGCGGCCTCGCCGGCTGGCTGAGGGCCTGCAATATCAGCCTCGCCTTTACCTCCTATCAGACGGGGCTTCTCTATCTCGTCGGCGTCCAGCCCAACGGCGTCCTGTCGGTCAACCAGGTCGGCTTCGTCCGAGCCATGGGCCTGTGGGCCACGCCGCAACGTCTCTATCTCGCCGTCAATGCGCAGGTATGGCGCCTCGAAAACATGCTGCGCCCCGGCCAGACCGCCAACGAGCATTTCGATCGCTGTTACGTCCCCCGCAACGCGCAAGTCACGGGCGAGATCGATCTGCACGAGCTTGCAGTGCAGCCGAGCGGGCGCGTGATCTTTGTGAACACCGCCTATTCCTGCCTTGCCGAATTCGACAAGACCCATTCCTTCCGCCCCATTTGGAAGCCTCCATTCATAAGCAGGCTCGCGCCTGAGGATCGCTGCCATCTGAACGGTCTGTGTCTGGACGAGGGCAAGCCGCGCTATGTCACCGCTGTCTGCCGCAGCGATATCATCAACGGCTGGCGCGACCGGCGGTCGAACAGCGGCATCATCATCGATCTCGATACGGACCAGGTGCTGACCGAAGAGCTTTCCATGCCCCACTCGCCCCGCCTGCGCAAAGGCAGCCTGTGGGTTCTCGATTCCGGTCGGGGGTTTCTTTGCGCCGTCGATCGCAAGACCGGCAGGATTGAAAACCGCGCCTTCCTTCCAGGCTTTCTGCGCGGGCTCGCCTTTCATGGACATTCCGCTGTCGTCGGACTGTCGCTGCCGCGTGATAAATCCTTCTCGGGCCTGGATCTCGAAAGCAATCTCAAGACCCGCGACGGTGAGCCGTGGTGCGGCATCCAGGTGATCGACCTCAACACCGGCGATGTCCAGCACTGGCTGCGCCTCGAAGGCCAGGTGCGCGAGCTGTTCGACGTGGCGGTGATCGAGGGCGTGCGCTGCCCCATGGCCGTCAGCCCTCAGAGCCGCGAATTCGCAACCACCATCACCAGGGTCGAGGAATTGGGCTCGCCGTGAGCCTGCAGCGCG
>DATBMX010000462.1:0-3593 GCA_036554625.1 Aestuariivirgaceae bacterium | reverse complement strand
TGGCAATGCATGCAGTAGATGCATTCGTTGACGTTGATGTGCCCTTCCGGGTGTATCGCTTGAACAGGGCACTCGTTGGCGCAGCGTTGGCAAGGCCTTCCGCACTCAGGCCAGCGCTTCAGCCATTCAAACATCCGGATGCGACCTGGGATGGCAAGTGCAGCCCCAAGAGGACAGAGATACCGGCAGAAGAATCGTTCGATAAACAAACCAATCACAAGAAGGATGGCTGCATAGAGGACGAACGGCCAGTCGCGTATGAATTTCAAAATGATGGCGGTCTTAAAAGGTTCAACCTCGGACATCTGCTCGGCCAGCCCTATTGAGTAAAGCGACAGGCCAAACAAGCCAAGAAAGATGATGTATTTCAACGGCCACAGCCGCTCGTGCAGTGCCCAGGGTATTCTAAGTTGCGGGATTTTCAGGAACTTGGCGAAATTGTTGAGCAGCTCCTGAAGGGCGCCGAAAGGGCAGAGCCAGCCGCAAAAAGGACCGCGCCCCCAGAACAACAAGGAGGCTGCGACGCCGGCCCATAGGATGAAAATCAGAGGGGCAGTCAGAAAATATTCCCAGCTGAACCCCGTCACGAGGGCGCTCGTGAAGGTCAATACGTTGACGACCGAGAGCTGTGCGTTCGCGTACCAGCCGAGCCACACCAGGATGAACAGTAGATATAATCGCCGGACCCAGACGTTCAGTCGCGGACGGCGGACAAGGAAATTCTGGAAAAAGAAGATCAGCGTCAGGGCGCCGATTGCGATCCCCACGATCACAATCGACACAGCATTGTCTCGCCACATCCTGTGCCAGAGCGGCTCCTCGAGTAGCCCTGGCGAGACTTCCGCTCCCGTTGTCGACACTGAAGCCTGTGGCGCCGCGCTTTGGGATGAAATGGTCACGGCCGGCTGCTCGCGCTTCAGGTATTTTTCCGGGAGTGTGTAGCCGAGATCGAAACTCAGGAACGCCTTATCGCGCGCCCCGATCGCCCGCTGGACGAGGAGCTGAAGCTGCCAGGGCGCGGTCGGATCGAGCGAGAAGTCTTCTGGAGTTACGAAAAGGCTGATTTCCGGCAGGTCGGGGGCGTCTGTCGGCGCGAACTGGCCGAGACGCGTATGGTTACGGTCACGGAAGCGCGTACTGGAGCCGTCCTGGAGTAGCTCAATGCGATCAAAGATGCCCCCACGGACGTAGCCCGAGCCCTTAAAGGAGTAGATACCAGCGCCTGCAACGATGATGGCTTGCTGTCCCGGCTGAAGGCGCGCCTTCAATTGTTCATATCCATCTACGCCGAGCAGGCTGCGGCCAATCGTGGGCACGGTCGCCAGCGCAACATACAGATCGATGAACGTGTCGTTGGGATCACCCGGCTCTGGATTGGCGGCCGCCGCCTCATTGCCTGAGCGGGCAAACGCATCGTTTATTTGGCCGATCGTCAGATGAAGCCGCTGGACAGAACCGTCTGCCAATAGGCTCTCCCAGGACTCAATCTCGTTTTGTCCGAAGTCTATGGTTTTGGTTGCCGGTGCGAGCGCGGCGGTCGGAGCGGAGGCATTGATGGCGGTGATGCGACCGCTCCGGATCAGGCGCACCGCCGACCGGACAACGCTATCGCCAATAACGAGCGAGGTGACGGTGGCGCCACTGACAATGTCAATCTGAGGCGGGCGCTCCACACCTGATACCACGGGAGTGATATTCTTTCCGATCAGGCTATTGATGGCATCGAGGATGCGCTTCTCGGGAATGCCGATCAGAAAAATCGGCTCCTTGTGATCTACGAGCTTTATGCTCCCAATGACTCCTTTCTGGTCGATACCGACAAGGAGGTTGATGGGCTTGCCCGAGTAACCGACGGCGTTGGCGAAATCGGAATTCAAGTAAACAAAACCTTGCAGCTGATCCCCGCGGTAAACGGGTGCGATGGGAGGATCGCCTTGAAGGGCGCCAAACCGGTCTGAATTTGGAAAAAATTCAGAGGGCGCAGCTTTTGCTAGGTAATCTTGGAGACGGCCCGCTGCGAGCGCCGGGGTCGCAGAGAAGATGGCACACGCCACCCAAAGCGCCACCAATACAACAGTCAGCAGTTCACGCCGGGCCAGGTTTTGTGCAGATCCGAGAGCAGTCAATAGCGGCTGCGTTTCAAGCTGCACGGGGGTCTCAGTGCTCATCGGCGGAAGCGCGGTTCCGTACGCAGGACGATCAAAATTGACCTGATCTGGTACGGTGTCAATATTGGGCCTCGCATGAGGCCGAGCGCGCGAGCTGCGTGCGACGCAGGTGACACAGGGCATGACCGATCCACTGTTAAAGGCGGAGCCAGCGGGGACGATCCATTCGCCTGACGAGCTGTTTGCGCTCGCTCATGCTATGGAGCAGGAGGCTGCCAAGCGCTATGCGGCGTTGGCCGATGAGATGCGTCGCCAGGGCAAGATCGATCTTGCCACGGTCTTCGAGCATCTCGCCGTTGAGGAGCAGAGTCATGTCGACAGCGTCGTGCGATGGTCGAAGTCGCGCATTGGCGCGCCCCCCGATCCGGCCCGAATTAGTTGGCGGGGGCCGGAGACTTTCGATGCCCAAACGATCTCGGAAATCACCAGCTCGGCCCTGATGACGCCCTATCGGGCTCTATCGATGGCGGTCCGCAACGAGGAACGTGCCTTCGCCTTCTGGTCCTATGTGGCAGCCCATTCCGATCAGGGGGAGATCAAGCGCGCCGCCGAAACAATGGCAAGGCAAGAGCTGGAGCATGTCGCGAAATTACGCAAGGAGCGTCGACGGGCCTATCATGAGGAGAGAAGGCGTGAGCGGCCGAGCGACGACGCAATAAAGTTAGACGAGATCGATGCGGGCATTCTGGAAGCAAAGCTCGAGGAGCACCTTAAGACGGTTGCTGCAGGTCTTGCTGGTGTAGACGCCGATCGCGCTGACGAGCTGCTTGAGGAAACCAGGGGCATGTCCGCAGAGGCGTCGGGCCTCGGGCGTTTTCCGACCGAGGCAGAGCAGCGGGACCCGCAGGCGATTGCCGAGATGCTAGTTGAAGCCTACCTGGAAGCTGCGGAGGTTGCACGAACGCCGCGCGAACTGCACCGGTTGCAAGACCTTGCCCAACGCTCGATCACGCGTCTGGCTTGGCTCAGAGCGCTGGCGTAACGGCGCTCGCACCGCCCGCAGCCCGCCGTGGCCTTTGAACTCCTTGCCGCCGTTAAGGCCGAGCGCTGACTTGATATCCGAAATGGGTCATTAGCCGACATAAGCTGCACCGATAGGCTTCGTCCGCTAACTGTCCAAGAACGGACACGTCGATTTGATGGTAACCCGGTCGCTCAGCAATCTGCTCATCGGCAAATGTGACCCCGAAAATGCCCCGAAGAGATAAACCGGGAGAGGCGCGGCTTTCGTCTTTTGAAGTGCGCTCTCTGGTGGCTACTGAGAGCGAACGACCGCCGTTCGGTGGCGCAATTCGGGGCCTCTTCCGGAGTCTTTGGTGAGGACCTGGAGAGAGCCGAAAAATCGGCAACTGGGTGGCTGGGGCGCTAGGATTCGAACCTAGGATCACGGGACCAAAACCCGTTGCCTTACCGCTTGGCCACGCC
>DATBMX010000451.1:0-4430 GCA_036554625.1 Aestuariivirgaceae bacterium | reverse complement strand
CGTGTAGTTGCTCACATGCTGGAGCTGGAAGCCGGGCCGGGCAGGGGGACAAAATGAAAGTCCCCGTACATCAACACATAGCAGTCGGACTACCACCACACAACACGGAAGCCGAGCAATTCCTTCTCGGGCGACTCCTTGCCGACAGCGGGTCCGCTTGGCCAGTTCTGAAGCAGCTCAAGCCCGAACATTTCTTTGAGCCGGTGCACGCACGTCTGTACGCGGTCATAAGCGCGCTCGCTAGCAAAGGCAAAATCGCCAGTGCGGTCACCGTCAGCAACGCATTCAATGCCGATGAGGCATTGGTGGAGATCGGTGGAAGCAAGTACCTGGCCCAGCTGGTGGGGAGCGCACCGACCCTGATCACTGCCAAGGCATATGCAGACTTGGTTCGGGAGCTCGCCGCTCGCCGTGCTGCGATTACTGCTGCACAAGAGTTGGTGTCGGAGGCCTCAGCGATTGAGCCGCAGGGAAACTTTCGTCCCGCCATCGCTTCCCACATCCAGACCATGCAGCGGCTGTTCGACGACAGCAGCGACCGGCGAACGAGCTTCTCAATCGGGGAAGCTGCAACCGATCTTGTTGATCGTGTTCAGCGCATGCGGAACGGGGAAACCGATCCCAACGCTGTCGAAACGGGAATCGCCAGCTTGGATAAGTTCACCGGAGGGCTGCACCGTGGCGAATACGTCATCCTGGGCGGCCGCCCGTCGATGGGCAAGACAATGCTCGCCACCCAGATCGCCTACAACGTGGCAGAACGGGACGGTGGCGTGTTCTATGCATCCCTCGAAATGCCGGTGCCCCTGATCACGCCGCGGTTTGTCTCCTGTCGGCTCTGGGGGCCGGAAATCGGCATCGACTACCAGAGCATCCTGCGCGGCGAAGTCGACGAGCAAACTATGCGATGGCTTGAGAGCGCTGCCGTCGAGCTAAAAACCTGGCCGCTGATCATCGATGACGCCGCTGGTTTGACCGATGCTGAGCTCGAATCCCGCTGCCAGATTGCCAAGGCCAAATTCGAGCGCGATGGGAAGGCCTTGAGCCTCATCGTGATCGACCATATCCACAAACTGCATCACCCTGGCGCAGCATCAAAGGTCGCCGAGTACACCGCCATCAGCGGCCAGCTTGCCGAGATGGCAAAACGGCTGGAGGTTCCTATCTTGGCGTTGGCGCAACTGAACCGCGGCCCTGAAGTTCGCGACGACAAACGCCCGCAGTTGTCGGACCTTCGGGAGTCGGGCTCCATCGAGCAGGACGCCGACACAGTTCTCTTCGTTTATCGCAAAGCCTATTACTTGGAACGCCAGCGATGCTCCGAGGCCGGCCCCGAAGACAGAAGGTCGGCTGAACTCGAAAACGTCAGCCATCGTCTTGAGCTTATCATCGAGAAGCAACGCTCAGGTCCCATCGGGACAATCGATCTCTGGTGCAACATGGCGGCCAATGTCGTGCGTGACCCTGCCGATGTCGGCATCGACATGGGGATGGCCGCATGATCATCCGGCGCAAGGTCAATTCCCGCTTCACTGTCGTTCCCAATGAGCCAATTGCAGATGAGCGGTTGTCGTTCGAAGGACTTGGGCTGCTGGCCTACCTCCTTAGCAGGCCGGATAACTGGACAATCAATCTTGCGCAACTCCGCGACCGGGGCGGTGTGGGCCGAGAGAAGATGCAGCAGCTCATGCGGCAGCTCATCAAGCTTGGTTACGCCATCCGTCGCCGAGATCGACACCCTGAAACCCAGCGGTTCGGGCCATGGGAATACGTCATCTATGACCATCCTCAGGGAGTGTCAGAGCCAGAGACGGAAAACCCGTCTGTGGGCTCGGAAGGGGGAGCCACAGACGGCAAAGCCGGCGACGGAAAACCCGTCCCTATACTAAAGACTGATTATACTAAATCTCCTTACGGAGAGGCTTCCGCCTCTCGTGAAGGGGAAGCTTCAGAAAAAGGTGACAACATGTCACCTCTTCCAAAGCCTCCTTCTTTTAGCTCTCAGATCTGGGCAGAAGCTCTCAGTCTTCTCTCTCACTGCCAACTTTCCGAACCTCAGAGACGCAAGGTTATCGGCAAGTGGCAAAAGAGAACGCCAACAGAGTTGGCAAAGAAGGAATTGCTCGCGGCGGTGCGCGCGGCGGCCAAGGCCGGTACGCCTGAGCCAATCAGCTATGTCGAGGCGGCTCTACGCGACTACCCGGTCCCGCCTGATCCTCGCACTTTCACTGCCACGGACTGGCAGCGCAAGGTCCAGGCGGCCATCAAGACCAAACAATGGGCACAGGACTGGGGGCCACCCCCTGGAAAACGCGGGTGCCACGTCCCACCCGAACTCATCACACCGCAATTGCATACAGCCTTGGGAATGCGCCAATGACCATGACCCTCAATCCCCACTCGGCTCCCAAAATGAGCCGGGCGCCGCGCTACCGGCACAAGGTCGCTTCGATCCGGAAAAACTCGCTTGAACGCATCGATATCGAACTGATCGAGTACAACGGCAATGATCTCTGCCACATCGCCGTTAAGCGCGACAGCTCAGGGCATCACAGTCTCAACAGGATGAAGGAGACGGCTCGCTACGTCAGCCTGAACGTGCGATTGCTGCCGCAACTTATCACGGCCCTGCAGGACGCACAGCGCAAGGCATTCGAACTCGGCATTGTCGACACTTCAAACCAAGAGGCAACGATATGAACATGTGGAACAACTTTGGCGACGCGTTGGTGGGTCTTCAGTATGGCTCACCCATGTTCGGCTCGCTCGCCCCCATCCATCAAAAGCTTAACAGCACGACTGCGCTCACCTACGGCGACACCTCGCCAGAGGAGGGCCTGCTGGCTCGCAGCCGGAATGGTCTCAACCCGAGCGACGATATGCATGCCGATGTGCTCGGCAAGATGCGCAACCATGCGCTGTTGCAATTCGGCGGCAACCGCCTGGCCAACTCTCGCAAATCCTTTCCCGAGGCAGTAGGATCAGCCATCACGGGCCTAGCGGATAGCGGTTACCCGCAACTGCAGAGGAACAACGCATGGCAGGAAATGGAGGACCGCCGGCGCCTGCGTGAAAATAAAACCTGGGAAGTAATCGATCAGGACACTGGAGCACAACCGCAGGCTTTCAAGGCGACGCCCGACAGGATCAATACTTGGACCATCCCTCTGGCCGATCTCTCCTATATCGTTGGGATTGTGGGCGTTGCTTCCGTTGCCAAACCCTATCGCAAACTTGGCCGGCACAAATTTAGAGGCTGGGAGCGCCAAGCAGTCGAGAGCTGGGAGGAGCAGTTGCTTGCCGTTCCCCTGCCAGCCTTGCGTGGTGACTACTTCATGGAGGCCTTGCCGCCGACAGCACCTGGCAACCGGAGGATTCACTAATGATTACACAGGGCTGCCTTGAGGGCACGTGCATCTTGGCTCGGAGGCCAAATAAACTAGAGAAATCTACTCGATGACCGGCAACACTGGCAGAGGCAGACCGCTAGGCAGTCGCAACAAGCTGACAGCCGAGACCCTTGCTCTGGTGACCGATGGGCGAACGCCGGTGGCTTTTGCTCTCGGCCTCATGAACGATGAGAGCAAGCCGCAGGATCTGCGCCTGAATGCTGCAAGGATTGCTGCGCCTTATCTCCACTCCAAGCCACAGCTCGAGCCCCGCATGGTGTCGTTCGCTCTGCCTGAAAACTTCATCTCCGCTACCCCGGAAGCCCTGAACAAGCTCCATGCCGACATCTTGCGGGCTGTCGCCAACAGCGAAATCAGCTTGGAGGATGCCAAGGACATCTCCTCAATCATCGAGACCCAGCGCCGCACCATTGAGACGGCCGATCTGGCCGAACGCATCAAGAGGCTCGAAAAGTCGTGAGCCATCTCCTCAACAGGGTTGAGCGTCTGGAGGAACGGAACCAACCTCATAATAGAGCCGTCGTCACGACCTACTATGATGTCCGAGATAATGCTGTGCTTGTCGAAGCTTGGCGCAAGGCTCAAACCCAAGGAGCCCAACTCATCGCTATCAAGCGGTTTAGTGATCCCGTCACGCGCGAGTTCAACGGGACGGAACCTCCAGACCCAAGGGAGCTGGCAGCAGCAATATGAGCAGTGAAGCACTCAAGTGCAGATTGGATGCCATCGAGCAGAAACGCGGCATTAGCGGGCGCACGATTTACGTATGGCGTGATGAGGATGAGGCGATTTACCAACAGAACTTGGTGGAAGCGCAGAGCCGATGTGGCCCGAACGATGAAATTCATGTCATAGGCTGGAATGTGAAGGACAGATGAGTAGTTCACTTGAGCGACGAGTGGCGGCGCTGGAGAAACAGACAGGTACGGGGCGCATCATTTGCCTTCAGCTGCACCCCGATCTAGCCGAGAATGAAAGGCGACTGGCTGTGGCGAGGGCGAGCTGTGGGCCCTTCGTCTC
>DATBMX010000431.1:0-3467 GCA_036554625.1 Aestuariivirgaceae bacterium | reverse complement strand
TAATGGTTGCTGAATAACAAATTGCCTATTGCTTTCTGATATTTTCGCGAGGTCCGTTAATGGATCGCTAACCTTTGGCCCCCTTCCGGCATGGAAAGCCGCCTCGGCTCTCGTTAACAGCAGCCTTGCGGCATGCTCGTCTTTCCCTATAGTGCGCCTCCGTTTAGCTTTTCGGATTTTCCCATGCAGGAGATTAGAAAGGTCGTTCTCGCCTATTCGGGCGGGCTCGATACCTCCATCATTCTCAAATGGCTGCAGATCACCTATGGCTGTGAAGTGGTCACCTTTACCGCCGATCTGGGGCAGGGCGAGGAACTTGCGCCCGCGCGGCGCAAGGCCGAGCTTCTGGGCATCAAGCAGATCTTTATCGAAGACCTGCGCGAAGAATTTGTGCGCGACTTTGTTTTACCAATGTTTCGCGCCAATGCCCTTTACGAAGGCATGTATCTTCTCGGCACCTCGATTGCCCGGCCGCTCATAGCAAAACGCTTGATCGAAATCGCCGAGCAGACGCATGCCGATGCCATAGCCCATGGCGCGACAGGCAAAGGCAACGATCAGGTGCGGTTTGAACTGTCCGCCTATGCCCTCAATCCGGACATTCGCATCATCGCGCCTTGGCGCGAGTGGCCCTTCAAGAGCCGCAGCGATCTGATCGAATTTGCCGAGAAGCATCAGATTCCCGTTCCCCAGGACAAGCGCGGCGAGGCTCCGTTTTCAGTTGACGCAAACTTGCTTCATTCGTCGTCCGAGGGAAAGGTGCTGGAGGATCCATGGGCGGAGCCGCCGCCCTATGTCTACCAGCGCACCATCGCGCCCGAAGACGCGCCAGACCGCCCCTCTTACATCGAGATTGACTTCCGCAAGGGCGATCCCATAGCTCTTGACGGCCAGGCGCTCTCGCCCGCGTCTCTTCTCGCTCGCCTCAACGATTTGGGTCGTGACAACGGCATTGGCCGCATCGACCTTGTGGAGAATCGTTTCGTCGGCATGAAATCTCGCGGCGTCTATGAGACGCCTGGCGGCACGATTCTCCATGCCGCCCGCCGCGCTATCGAGAGCCTGACGCTTGACCGTGAGGCTGCGCATTTGAAAGACAGCTTGATGCCGCGCTATGCCGAGCTCGTTTACTATGGCTTTTGGTTCTCGCCCGAACGCGAAATGTTGCAGGCCTTGATCGACAAGAGTCAGGAAAACGTCGAGGGCACGGTTAGGCTGAAGCTTTACAAGGGGAGCGCTGTGGTCTGTGGACGAAAATCGCCGAAATCGCTCTATTCCGATGCCCTTGTTACCTTCGAGGACGATCGCGGCGCCTATGACCAGAAGGATGCCGCAGGATTTATTCGCCTGAACGCCCTGCGCCTGCGAACGCTCGCGGCGCGCAAGCGGTCTCTCGACAGCTCATCCTGATCGCGAGACCGGACCAGAAGCAAAGATCACTCTCATGGATTTGCGCAACATCGCCATAATTGCCCATGTCGACCACGGCAAGACGACGCTGATCGACCGGCTTCTCGCGCAGTCCGGTGCCTTTCGAGACAATCAGCGCGTCCTCGAGCGTGCCATGGATTCAAATGACCTCGAGCGCGAGCGCGGCATCACGATCTTGGCCAAGGTCACCTCTCTGCTTTGGCAGAATTGCCGCATCAATATCGTCGACACGCCTGGCCATGCCGATTTCGGCGGCGAGGTGGAGCGCATCCTCAATATGGTCGATGGCGCCGTACTTCTCGTCGACGCTGCCGAAGGGCCAATGCCGCAGACCAAATTCGTGCTTTCGAAAGCTCTGAAGATCGGAGTGAGGCCGATTGTCCTCGTCAACAAGATTGATCGTTCCGACGAACGCCATGTTCAGGTCGTCAATGAGGTTTTTGATCTTTTCGCCGCACTCGACGCGAGTGAGGAGCAGCTCGATTTCCCTATCCTTTATGGTTCCGCCAAGCAAGGCTGGATTGCGCGCGATCCGGCAGGTCCGAAGCAATCCATGGCGCCTTTGTTCGACGTGATTCACCGCCATGTTCCTCCGCCGTTGATCGACAAGGGGCCGTTCCGCATGCTCGTGACCACCATCGAGGCAAACCCCTTTCTCGGCCGCGTGCTCACCGGGCGCATTCGTTCGGGCACGATACGGCCAAACCAGCCTGTGCGAGCCCTGTCGCGCGACGGTGCGCTGATCGAGCAGGGACGCATTTCCAAATTGCTGTCCTTCCGCGGCCTGGAACGTCATTCGGTCGAGGAAGCTTTCGCTGGAGATATCGTTGCCGTGTCGGGCCTGGTGACGGCGACCGTCGCCGATACCATCTGCGATCCCTCCGTCATTCAGCCGATTCCTGCCCAGCCCATCGATCCACCGACGCTCACCATGACGTTCCGCGTCAATGACGGCCCCTTCGCCGGCAAGGAAGGCTCCAAGGTGCAAAGTCGCGTCATTCGCGAAAGATTGCTCCGCGAGGCGGAAGGCAATATCGCCTTGCGCGTCACGCCCTCCGAGACGGAGAGCGACGCCTTTGAGGTCGCCGGTCGCGGCGAACTGCAGCTCGGCATTCTCATCGAAACCATGCGGCGCGAAGGGTTTGAACTGACGGTCGGCCGCCCCCGAGTCCTGTTGCGTCATGATGAGCCGACGGGTCGCATGCTCGAACCCATGGAAGAGGTCGTCATCGACGTCGACGAAGCCTATTCCGGCGTGGTCGTGCAGAAACTATCGGAGCGTCGAGCCGAGTTGAAAGACATGCGGCCCTCAGGGCTGGGCCGCCAGCGCATTGTTTTCCACGCGCCGACGCGCGGCCTCATTGGATATCACAGCGAGCTACTGTCCGATACTCGGGGAACGGCGATCCTCAATCGGATCTTTCACGCTTATGCGCCTTACGTTGGGGAGATTGCCGCACGGCATACTGGCGTTCTGCTGTCCAATGCCGAGGGGGTGGCCGTCGCTTATGCGCTGTTCAATCTGCAGGACCGCGGACCAATGTTCATCGAGCCCGGCGCCCGTGTCTATGCCGGAATGATCGTGGGCGAGCACACGCGCGGCAACGATCTTGAGATCAATGTGCTCAAGGGCAAGAAGCTCACCAATATTCGCGCCGCCGGCAAGGACGATGCCGTTCTCCTCACGCCTCCTATCCGCATGTCGCTCGAGAAGGCGCTTGCCTATATCGACGAGGATGAGCTCGTGGAAGTCACGCCGCGTTCGATCAGGCTGCGCAAGAAGATTCTCGATTCTCACGACAGGAAACGCGCTGAGCGGCAACGCGACGCGGAGGGGGTCGGTTGATCGGCGCTTATGCGACGGCAGCAATTCGGCTTTGCATGCATGCCGCTCGTACCGTGTTTCGCAAGAGGCAGGCGATGGTCATCGGCCCCACGCCACCCGGCACCGGCGTGATTGCTCCTGCAACTTCGGCGCAGGAGTCGAAATCGCAATCTCCGACGAGCACGGACTTGCCGTCACGCTCCATGCGGTT
>DATBMX010000406.1:0-6599 GCA_036554625.1 Aestuariivirgaceae bacterium | reverse complement strand
TCGGCCAGTTCGGCGTCGGCTTCTATTCGGCGTTCATCGTCGCCAAAAACGTTTCGGTGACGTCGCTCAAGGCGGGCGACACGCAAGCCTGGCAATGGTCATCGGAGGGAAGCGGCAGCTTCACCATCTCGCCGGGGCCGGACGCGGCGAAGCGGGGCACCACCATCGTTCTTCATCTGAAGGATGACGCGGAGGAATTTCTCGACAACGCGCGGCTCGAATCAATCGTCAGGACCTATTCTGACCACATCGGCCATCCAATCATGCTCGCCCTCGACCATCAGACGGCGAAGCAGATCAACTCCGCCAATGCCCTGTGGGCAAGGCCCAAGTCGGACATCACCTCCGAACAGTACAAGGAATTCTTCGGCCACATCGCGCATGATTATTCGGAGCCGGCGCTCATTCTGCACTACCGCGCCGAGGGGAGAAGCGAATATACGGTGCTCCTTGCGGTGCCGGGGGAGCAACCGTTCGACCTTTTCGATCCCGAGCGGCGCGGCCGGCAGAAGCTCTACGTACGGCGCGTGTTCATAACCGACGATGCAGAAATCCTACCCGCCTATCTGCGCTTCGTGCGCGGCGTCATCGATTCGGAAGACATGCCGCTCAACATCTCGCGCGAAATGCTGCAGGACAATCCAACGGTCGCCCGCATCCGCAAGGCCGTGACCAACCGCGTGCTGTCAGAGCTCAAGAAATGCGCGGAAGGCGAGGCTGAAAAGTTCGCGAAGATCTGGAAAGCCTTCGGGGCGGTGCTCAAGGAAGGCCTTTATGAGGACATGGAGCGGCGCGACCAGCTCTATGAGATCGTGCGTTTCGAGACCAGCAAGGGCAGCATGGCGTCGCTCAAGGACTATGCCTCGCGCATGAAGCCGCAGCAGACGGCGATCTACTATCTCACGGCGGAAGACGCTTCGAAGGTGAAGGCGAGCCCGCAGCTCGAAGGCTATCTCGCCCGCGATATCGAGGTCCTGCTCTTGACCGACCCGGTCGATTCCTTCTGGGTGAGGACGTCGCTCGGTTACGAGGGCAAGCCGTTCAAGTCGGTGACGCAGGGCGCTGCGGACCTCGAGGGCATTCCGCTCGCCGACGGCAGCAGCAAGCCTCAGAGCCAGAACGCCGGCACGGCGACGCTGATCGCGGCCATCAAGCAGACGCTGGGCGAGGCGGTGAAGGAAGTGCGCGCGTCGGCTCGGCTGACGGACAGCGCGGTCTGCATCGTCGCCGATGCGATGGGACTCGACCGGGCTCTGGAAAAGCTGCTGGCGCGGCAGGGCGGGAACGCCGCCGCGCGCAGCGCCGCGATCCTCGAGATAAATCCCGACCATCCGCTGATCGTCGCACTGGCGGAGAAGGTGAAGGCCAAGGGCGTGACGTTGGAGATCGAGGAGGCGGCGCGGCTCCTGCTGGATGAAGCCTATATCATGGAGGGCGAGGCGCTGAGCGATCCCAAGGGCTTTGCGCAGCGACTCACGTCGCTGATGAGCCGGACGCTCGCTGCATCATGAGCGGCAGCCATCGGCTCGCGATTCGCGGCTTTTTCGACGAGCCCACCAACAGTGTGAGCTATCTCGTTCACGACAAGGAAAGCAGGACAGGCGCCATTATCGACCCGGTGCTCGATTATGATCATCGCTCGGGCCATGCATCCACCGCCTCGGCGGAAAAGATGATCAGGGCGGCGGAGGCGGCCGGAGTCAAGATCGAATGGGTGCTCGAGACGCATGCGCATGCCGATCATCTGTCGGCGGCGTCTTTCCTCAAGGCGAGAACAGGCGCCAGGGTCGGCATCGGCGAGCACATCAAAGAGGTGCAAAGGATCTTCAAGGCGGTGTTCAACATCGGCGACATATCGGAAGCAGGCGCGGAGTTCGATCACCTGTTCAGAGACGGCGAGCGTTTCGCCATCGGCGGGCTCGCCATCGAGGCGATGCATGTGCCGGGACACACGCCTGCCGACATTGCCTATAGAGTCGAAGACGCGGTGTTCGTCGGGGACACGCTGTTCATGCCGGACTACGGCACGGCAAGAGCCGATTTTCCCGGCGGCGACGCGCGCAAGCTCTATCGCTCGATCCAGCGGCTGCTCAAGCTCCCCGAAGCGACGCGGCTTTTCATGTGCCATGACTATAAGGCGCCGGGACGCGATCATTATGCGTGGGAAACAACGGTGGCCGAGGAAAGGAGGAACGTGCATCTTGAGGGGCGCGACGAGGAGGCGTTCGTGCGCTGGCGCGAGGAGCGCGACCGCGGCCTAGCCGCGCCGCAATTGCTGCTGCCGGCGATCCAGGCCAACATAAGGGCGGGGCAACTGCCGGCGCCCGAGGCGAACGGCATCAGCTATTTCAAGATACCGGTGAAACTCAGCTGAACTCGTCAATATCGTCATCACCGGGCTGGACCCGGTGATCTTGTCACAAGCGGCAGATGCGCGGATCAAGTCTGCGCATGACGACAGGGGGAACCGAAGCTGGACCCCGGCTTCCGCCGGGGTGACGAATTGACGTACCTAGCTGTGCCGGCTCTTGAAGCCCCAGGTCGCGGCGCCGATGATGTGGCCGGAGCCTGCGATCTGCAGAAGGCCGACGCAGCATTCGCGCGTATCGGACAAAAGCGAATCCTTGGGCAGCTTGATGAAGGCTGGATCGCCTTGCCACATGCCGGCGGGGAAAATTCTGCGCACGACATTGTGGTAGCTGACCTGGCGGCCGGCATTCTCGCCCTTTTCAATGGGAACGGTGACCACGGGCAGAAGCGTCAAGAGAAGAATGGTCGATTCCTTGCGCAGAATGTCGTTGGAGGCGGCGCCCACAGTCACGGCAAGCTCGGCGCCGCGATCGGCGATCGTCAAGGGAACTATGCTGCGCTCGGTACGCTGGGCTTCCTCGGCGAGAATGCGCAGCACCGTGTCGCGATCGGAGCCGACGGCGTGACGATGGCCGTTGATGACCATCTGCGGCGTGTAGACACGATTGTCGCCGCGCTTCCTCGCATAGTCGCGCTGGCGCTTGCTGTGAGCCGGGGAACCAAGCGTGTCACGCCAGCCGATGTAGTCCCAGTAATCGACATTGAGGGACAGGCCGATCACGTCTTCCCTGCCGACGAGCTCGCCCAGAAAGGCATCGGCGGGAGGACATGAGGAGCAGCCTTGAGAGGTGAAAAGCTCAACGACCACCGGGCTGCCCGAGACGGCGGCGAAGGCCTCGGAAGTATAGGCACACGCCGCGCCCAGGGCCAATTTCATCGCTGCGCGCCGGTTGAGGCACAAGGAGGTCATGCGTCCCCTATGAGCCAAGGGGCGATCACCTAGAACTCACTTTGTGGTGAGGGCATGGCGGTCACGAACTTCAGCTTTATGCCGCCTGAGCAAGATTTCTCAATACATACGGCAAGATGCCGCCGTGGCGAAAATAATCGAGCTCATCCAACGTATCGATGCGGCACAGCACCCGTATGCGCTTATGCGCACCATCGGCAAAGGCGATGTCGAGATCGAGGAGCTTCTTGGGCTTGAGGCCCTCCGCAATGCCGTGGACGGCGACAATCTCCGGGCCAGTGAGGCCCAAGGACTGCCAGCTGTCATTCTCCAGGAACTGCAGCGGAAGCACGCCCATGCCGATGAGATTGGAACGGTGGATGCGCTCGAAGGACTGGGCGATGACGGCGCTGACGCCCAAGAGCTTCGTGCCCTTGGCCGCCCAGTCGCGCGAGGAGCCGGTGCCATATTCCCGGCCGGCAAAAATGACCAGGGGAATGTGATCGGCGCGATACTGCATGGCGGCATCATAGATCGGCATCTGCGTTCCGGAGGGATAATGCGCGGTGATGCCACCCTCGACGCCGGGGACCATCTGGTTGCGGATGCGGATATTGGCGAAGGTGCCGCGCATCATCACCTGATGATTGCCGCGGCGCGATCCGTAGGAATTGAAATCGATGCGCGAAACGTCCTGGCTCACGAGATAACGGCCGGCGGGGGACTCGGCCTTGATCGAGCCCGCCGGCGAGATGTGATCGGTGGTGATGGAGTCGAGGAACAGGCCGAGGACGCGGGCGCCGTCGATGTCCGCCAGAGAATCGGGCGTCAGCGTCATGGCGGTGAAATATGGCGGGTTCTGCACATAGGTCGAGTTGACGTCCCACTGGTAGGTAAGCGTCGGCTTGACCTTTATCCTGCGCCATTCGGCATCGCCCTTGAAAACATCGCCGTAGCGCTGGCGGAAAGCCCTGGGCGTCACATGCCTGCGCATGATGGATGCGATTTCCTGGCTCGAAGGCCAGATGTCCTGGAGATAGACGAGCTCGCCTGTTTTCGACTGGCCCAAGGGATTCTTCATCAGATCGATGTTGAGCGTTCCCGCGATCGCATAGGCGACGACAAGGGGCGGCGAGGCGAGATAATTGGCGCGTACCTCGGGATTGATGCGGCCCTCGAAATTGCGGTTGCCGGAGAGAACTGCAGCGACGACCAGGTCCTTGGCGCGCACGGTCTCGGCGATGGGGTCGGGCAGGGGGCCGGAATTGCCGATGCAGGTCGTGCAGCCATAACCCACCAGCTCGAAGCCGAGCTTGTCGAGATCCTTCTGCAGGCCCGAGGATTTGAAATATTCGGTGACCACCTGGCTTCCCGGCGCAAGCGAGGTCTTGACCCACGGCTTGCTCTGCAGCCCCAAGGCCACCGCCTTGCGGGCAAGCAACCCCGCGCCGATCATGACAGAAGGGTTCGACGTGTTGGTGCAGGAGGTGATGGCAGCGATCACCACATCGCCATGGCCCAGATCATAGTTGCAGCCATCGACGCGATGACGTGTGCCAATGCCGTCGCCGCTCTTGAATTCGCTCGACAGGAGACGGGCGAAATCCGCCGCCGTGTCCTTCAAGGCCACGCGATCCTGCGGGCGCTTCGGGCCTGCGAGCGAGGGCTCGACCGTGCCGAGATCAAGCTCGATCGTCTCAGTATAGACGGGTGCAGTGGACGTCTCGCCCCACAGCATGCCCTGACAGTCGGCATATCTGCGGGCAAGCGCCAAAAGAGGCGCGGGGCGGCCGGTGCTCTTCATATAGGCGAGCGTTTCCTCGCTCATGGGGAAGAAGCCGCAGGTCGCGCCATATTCGGGCGCCATATTGGCGATGGTGGCGCGGTCCTCGACGGTGAGGCTGCCGAGGCCCGGCCCGAGGAACTCGACGAATTTGCCGACGACGCCCAGCCTTCGCAGCATTTGCGTGACGGTGAGAACGAGATCTGTCGCCGTGGTTCCCTGGGGCAGGGCGCCCTCGAGGCGGAAGCCGACGACCTCGGGTATCAGCATGGAGATGGGCTGGCCGAGCATAGCGGCCTCCGCCTCGATGCCGCCAACGCCCCAGCCCAGAACGGCCAGGCCGTTGACCATGGTGGTATGGCTGTCGGTGCCAACGAGCGTGTCGGGATAGGCCAGTTCGACGGTCTTACGACCTTCTTTTTCCTTCCTGGTCCACACGGTGCGGGCGAGATATTCGAGATTGACCTGGTGGCAAATGCCGGTGCCCGGCGGCACGACGCGGAAATTGTCGAAAGCGAGCTGCCCCCATTTCAGAAACGTATAGCGCTCGCGATTGCGCTCATATTCGAGGTTGACGTTCTGACGAAAGGATTTCGACGTGCCGAAAAAATCGACCATGACGGAATGATCGATGACCAGATCGACGGGGGCGAGCGGATTGATCTTCTTGGGATCGCCGCCGAGGACCTTCATGGCGTCGCGCATAGCGGCGAGATCGACGACGGCGGGAACGCCGGTGAAATCCTGCATCAGCACGCGCGCAGGACGAAAGGCGATCTCGCGCTCGATCGCGCCGCGATTGTTCGTCCAGTCGACGAGCCCCTCGATGTCCTCTCTGGTCACGGTGCGCCCGTCTTCGTGGCGCAGAAGATTCTCAAGAAGCACTTTCAAGGAAAAGGGCAGCCGCGAGATGCCGGTCAAACCGTTTTTCTCCGCCGCAGGAAGCGAGTAATAAGCATATTGTTTCGATCCGATCTTCAGGATCTTGCGGCACTTGAAACTGTCGAGAGAAGAATCCATCAGAGCTCCTGTGAAAGCTCAAGCCCTATAGAAGGTTTTGCCTTGTTCCACCAGCCCAACATGCGACGGCGAGATTGGCTGCAATGGCGCGCTGAACGGGTTGCTGCGCACGTGCGGCCATGACGGATGGAGCGATGCAGCTTGCGGGAGACGCTCTCGGCGTGGAGCGCGGCGGAAGAGTGATCTTCAAGGCAGTGAGCTTTCAGGCGCGCTCAGGGGATCTCATCTGGCTTGCCGGGCGCAATGGGGCGGGCAAGACGAGCCTTCTGAAGGTCATCGCAGGTCTCATCGCGCCTCTCTCCGGCAAGATCACCCTCAGCGGTGGAAGTCCCGACCTCACAATCGCGCAGCAGGTTCATTTCATCGGCCATGAACAGGCGGTAAAGCCCGCTCTCACGGCGCTCGAGAATCTGCAATTCTGGACGCGGTTCCTGGGAGGCGGGGATGCAGAGGCGGCACTCGCGGCGGCAGGGCTCGACGCACTCGCACATCTGCCGGCGGGCGTCTTGTCATCCGGGCAGCGCAAGCGCCTCAGCC
>DATBMX010000392.1:0-8317 GCA_036554625.1 Aestuariivirgaceae bacterium | reverse complement strand
GCCACACGCAAACGAAGGCAGTCGCCGAGTTTTTGGCGATGGGATTGCATGTACACCATGATCGCTCCCTTCGTTGTTGATGTGGAGGCGCCTCTGATGCGCCTAAACTTGTTTTTCGTCAAGCGATAAAATTTCTCCTTGTTAAATAATCAAGCGCTCCGCCGAAGCTTTTCTTCACCTTCCGTGAGAGGCTTCAAATCTCCCAAGAGCACTGGCAAATACGCGGCGACGGTCGGGCGTATATGGATGGCCCGCGAGATCACGGTATAGGGCGCCGCGGCCGTCATAACTCCGAGAAACGCCTGCACGACCTCGTCTACACCGATACCCAGTATAGGGGCCCCAGAAACGGCATACGTCTCCGACTGCGCTGCAGCGTGGGTACTGCCCAAGAGCAGGGCGCAGATCAAACCTGCGACTTCAACAGCGCGTTTCATCGAAGCGAACTCCTCATTTACATTTGAAACAGCGCTAACATCGTCAAAAGGGGTCATGCAAGACAATGCAAATGGGCTATGGTTTCAACAGCCCTACGCACGGTTTTCAAGTCTTGAGCTTGCGGCTATTGGGCGCTTGTTTGTAAGCGACCCACCGCGTCGCTCGTCAGGAACCGCCGAATTGCGCCAGCCAGAACATCTGCTCCCTCGACCAATATCGAGTGTTTCAAGCCTTGCAATATGACGAGCTGCGCGTTGGGCATGGCATTCTTGATGAGCTGGTTCAGACGCGGGTTGCATCCAGGATCATCTTCGCCCGTGACGATGAGGGTGGGCACGCTTATCTCGTGAAGCCAAGGGCCCATTTCGTATTCGGCATAGATCTCGAAAACATTGAGCAAAACCTGCTGATCCATTCTCAGCAGATGATCCTTTCGTCGGGCGATGAACTCCGGGGCTGTCTCAATGAATCGATCCGTGTACCAGCGGTGCACCAGGCGATCGAGACTTGCCGCCAAGCCGTTCCGGCGAATGTCGTCCACAAGAACGCGGATGTTCGCTTTCTCGTCGGCACTGCGAAAGGCCGCGGTGCTGAACAGTGCGAGCGACTGCACGCGATGGGTAAAAAGGCGCGTGTAGGAAGCGGCGACCATTGCGCCAAGAGAATGACCCATCAGATGGAAGCGATCGAGCTGCAAGCGGCGACACAGAGCTTCCAGGTCGGCCACGAGGTCCTCCATGCCGAAATTCTCCGCGGTCGCGGGCGAGACCCCATGGCCGCGAAGGTCGAAGGTCACGCAGCGAAAATCGGTTTTCAGACTCTCGACAATAGAGCTCCAGCCCTGCCTGTGCGAGCCGATCCCATGCACCATCACAATCGTCGGGCCAGCTCCTTCAACCGTATAAGCGCACTTCACGACGAAGGGCGGCGCCGGTCTTTGAGAGTTCTTCATGCAGACTTTCTAGCGGAGAAATGCGGCATGATTTCTTCGGCGAAGCGGTGCATCATGTCCAAAGTGTCCTCCTGAGGCTGACCATAGTTGCTGCTCAGTATGATTTCGTCGATCCCGGCATTCTGATACATCGAGAGCCGGTCGATCATCTCGTCTTTTGTGCAGATCAGCAGATTCCGAGCAAGTTCCTCGATCGTCTGCGTTCTCCTGAGCGGCTCTATGATGCCTCGGCTGACCAAGCCGGGACCCGAGTAAACATTATCAAACCGCTTGAAGTATTCGTAGGCGAAACCAATCTTCTCGGCTGCATCTGTCTCGTCACGCGCAAGATAGACACCGCGTTGCAGCGCCAGCCGCGGGCGATCTTCGTTCTCTCCCG
The DNA here is from genome assembly GCA_036554625.1 of Aestuariivirgaceae bacterium. GTDB lineage: Bacteria > Pseudomonadota > Alphaproteobacteria > Rhizobiales > Aestuariivirgaceae > DATBLQ01. The sequence goes on along the minus strand of DATBMX010000392.1, from coordinate 6,548 downwards.
CTTCCTCCTTCGCCTTGTGGAAAGCGCTGGTTTGGGCCAGGAGCGCATCATGGGTGCCGCTGAGCGGAGTCGTCTGGACGCTGTAACCCTTCTTCACCGAATGATAAATTCCTTCAGGAGACATGGCGGCGATCATGATCGGCAACTTGCGCTCCGGCCGAGGCATAATGGTGATCGGATCAAAATCGTAGAACTTGCCCCGCCACGAGACTTCTTCGTGGTTCAATAGCGCTTCGAGCACGGCTAGAGACTCGTTGAATTTGGCTGCCGTTTCCTTGACCGGAGCGCCCATGCGCTCAAGCTCGTAAGGAAAAGCGCCGCGGCCCACGCCCAAAATCAGCCGTTGATCGCAGAGAATGTCGGCCTGAATTATCTCTCCGGCGAGCACGCGCATGTCATGAACCGGCAAGACCAGGACGGACGTCACAAGCTCGAGCCTCTTGGTCAGGCTGCTGAGCTTCACTGCCATCTGCAACGGAGAAGGGAGCATGAGAATATTGATCAGATGGTGCTCCGGTATGGAGACGCCACGATAGCCGAGCTTGTCGGCACTGATCGCCTGTTCGACCATGTCTTCATAAAGTTCGCGCGGGCGATACTCGGTGTTGAGAAGATGGGTGCTGAGAAAGTGATTGAAATCCATCGGTGCTCCGTTATCGTCGGCAGCCCGCTCACGCGTTTGCGTGAGGCAGGATGAGAATCGCGCTGAGGCCGCCCCCCGGCCGGTTCTCGAGACGTATGTCGCCGCCATGGCCGCGCGCTATGGTGCGGGCGATGGAAAGGCCCAGGCCCGCTCCGCCGGTGGAGCGATTGCGGGAGCCTTCGAGCCGGACAAAGGGCTCGAAAACGCGCTCGATCTCGCCTAAGGGGATGCCCGGGCCGTCATCGTCGATGACGATCCGAGCCGTTTCGGCAAGCTGTTCCACTCTGGCTCGCACGCTGCCGCCGTAGAAGGTTGCGTTGTCGATCAAATTGCCGAGGGCCCGGCGCAAGGCGAAGGAACGGCAGGGCAAGATCACTCTGGGCGAGGTCTCGAAACGCACGTTCTTGCCGCTCGCGGATGCATCCTCGACGATGCTTTCAAGCAAGGCCGTTATGTCAGCTGGCCGTGTCGGCTCTGTTTCGGCGTCGCCGCGGGCAAAGGTCAATACGGCTTCCGCCATTGCCTGCATCTCGGCCAGAGTCTCGAGAATCTTCGACTTGGTTTCTTCATCGTCAATGAACTCGGCCCTAAGTCGCAGGCTGGTGATCGGCGTGCGCAGATCATGGGCGACTGCTGCGAGCATCGCCGTTCGATCGCGAATGAAGCGGTCGAGCCGCTCGCGCATGCGATTGAAAGCGATGTTTGCCTGGCGGGTCTCGCGCGGTCCGATTTCATCAAGCGGTTCGAAGGCCTCGCCGCGTCCGAGCCTCCGAGCCGCTTCGGCAAGCTCGCGCAGCGGCTGGCTCGCCCAGCGCACGCCGAGCGCCCCGACCGCCGCCACCGCGCCGGCAGAGATGATAAAAGACAGGAGAAAAGCGGGGCCCAGTCGCGGCACGGGCGGCACATCGGCAGAGGCATTCAACCATCGACCAGACGCCAGCCTAACAGACAAGTCGATCCATTGCGGCTGCCGCGAACCGGCGCGCCGGCGATGGCGCCATGGGACATCCCGCGCGAGGCGGACGTCCTCCATGCGCTTTCCCAGCACAGTCGCGAAATTGCGACGGAGCTGCATGGGGTTTTCGTCTTCTTCGCCGACAATGGCTTGAGAATCGATCTCGACGCGCAACAAGGTCGAGTTTGCCGTCGCCACGAGCCTGTTATGGAGATCAGGCGGCGCCTCCTCGAGAAGATGCACCAGGGCGGCCAAGCGTGCGATCAAATCGTCGCGATAGGCGTCTCGAAAAGATCTGACCCGTTCCCCGGCAAAAAGGATCAAGCTCACCGTCTGTGCCGCGATCAAGGTCAAGACGAGCAGCGCGGCCAGCCTTCCGGCCAGGCTCCGTGGCCACAGCCTCATCGGTGCGACACCTCTGCCGTGAAACTGTAGCCGTCGCCCCACGCCGTCCTGATCAGCGCAGGATTCTTCGGATCGCGCTCGATCTTGCGCCGGAGGCGGCTGATCTGGTTGTCGATGCTTCGGTCGAAAGGCTGTGCCGAGCGCCCACGCGTGAGATCGAGCAGCTGGTCGCGGCTCAAGACCATTCCTGGACGCTCAATCAGCACCAGGAGAAGCCGATACTCACCGCTGGAGAGAGGGACGATGACCCCCTTTTCATCGAGCAGCTCACGCCTGGAGAGATCAAGTCGCCAACGGTCAAAACACAAGTGACCTCTTCCGGAAACCCGAGAGCGGGGCAAGGTTTGGACACGGCGCAAGACGGCCTTCATGCGAGCCAAGAGTTCGCGCGGATTGAACGGCTTGGGCAGATAGTCATCGGCTCCCATCTCCAGGCCGACAATGCGATCGGTCTCCTCGCCCATCGCGGTCAATAGAATTATGGGCAGATCGTAGTTCTCGCGAACGGAGCGGGTGAGCGACAGACCGTCTTCGCCCGGCATCATGATGTCCAGGACAATCAAGTCGATCTGTGCTGTGCGCAAGACGCGGCGAGCGGCGTCGGCGCTTTCCGCGACGCTCGCGCGGAACCCGTGCTTGGCGAGGTAGCGGGCAAGCAGGTCGCGGATGTCGTGCTGATCGTCGACAATCAGAATGTGAGGCGGCGGCTCCACTCGCTCAGCTAGCCCAAAAACAGCGGCGCGACTCAAGGAAAATTGTATCCAAATGTAACGACGAGGTGAAATGAGAAAAGCTGTGACAGAAAGGGCCGTTGAAGGAAATTGTTTTGCGACATTGCGGGCCTATATCCTCAGCATTCGAAAGAGGAGACAACTCATGAGTAAGAGCTCGACATGGATCGTAGCCCTGGGCGCCTTGGTTGCGGCGGCGGGGATTGCGGTGGCTGGAACGGCTGGTGCACATTCAGGGTTTGGTCACCATGGCGGTCCTTTCAGGATGGTCATGCATGAAATGCTGGGCGGCATCGACACAAACAATGACCACGCGCTGTCCCAGGATGAAGTGAACGCTGCCGTCGCCGCGCGATATTCTCGGTTCGACGCGAACAAGGACGGAAAACTCTCCCTCGAAGAGTTTCAATCGCTCTGGTCGGATTTGACGAGGCCCCTCGCCGTGCGCGCTTTCCAATTTCTTGATCCGGATGGGGACGCTGCGGTGGCGCGAGCCGAAGTGGATCAACGCTTCGGTGCGCTGGTCGCGCGGTTCGACCGCAACAATGACGGCAAGCTTTCGCCGGAAGATCGGCCCCATCGCAGATGGGGGCGCGGCCCAGAGTCGTCGGAGTAAGGACGTTGCCGCATGAGATTGGCGCCGGAGATCACCCTCCGGCGCTGGAAACAGCCCTCTTCGGATAGAGTTGCATGATCCACAAGAGCAACAGCAAACCGGGCAGGGCCAAGAATGCCGTCAAGCTCCAGAAGGTGACCCAATCCGTGTTGTCGGCCAGCCATCCGCTTCCCGACGACAGCCATGTCCGACCCTGCGCCATGAAGGAGGTGAGAAGCGCATATTGGGTGGCCGTGTAAGCTATGTTGCACAGGCCTGAAAGATAGGCGACCAAAGCAGCGCCGGCGGCACCCCCCGCCAGATTGTCGGCGGTGATCGCAATCGCAAGTGCGGGAATGTCATGTCCCTTGATGGCGACATAGGCAAAGGCGAAGTTGGTTATTGCCTGTAGAACACCCCCGATGAAAAGTGCCCGGAATACGCCCCAGCGCGCCACGGCGAGCCCGCCGATCAAAGCGCCAAGAACGGTCATCCAGACGCCCCATAGTTTGCTCACGGCCGCAACCTCGCTGCCGCTGAAGCCCATCTCGACATAAAAGGGGTTGGCCATCGTGCCGCCGATCGCGTCGCCAAACTTATAGAAAAGCACGAAGAGCAGAATCACCGCCCAGCCCTTGCGCGACATGAAATCTGCGAAAGGAGCAAACACCGCTTCCTTCACCCATTGTGAATAGTCGCGACCGGGCAAGCGCGCCGGCTCAGGAGGTTCGGGCGCCAAAAGCGTAACAACGGCCGCGAGCAGCATGGCGATGGCCAGGACTGAAAAGACCACGGGCCATGAGACGTGGTCCGAGAGTGCGAGCGCGCCGGCGCCGGCCAAGAGCAGGCCGAAACGGTAGCCGGTCTGCGTGGCGGCAGCGCCTTGGCCCTGCTCATCGGGTGGGAGAATCTCGATGCGATAGGCATCGATGACGATGTCCTGACTTGCCGACAGGAACGCGACAACGAGCGCCATGACTGCGGTGCGCACGGGATCCGATGCAGGATCGGTGAGGCCCATGAGGAAGATGGCGACTGCCAGGAGGAGCTGCGTCAGCAGAAGCCAGCTGCGCCGCCTGCCGAGAAGCGAAGTCAGGAGCGGGAGCCGCAGCTGGTCCATGACCGGCGACCAGAGGAACTTGAATGTATAGGGCGTGCCGACGAGGGCAAAAAGGCCGATCGTTGTCTTGTCTACGCCCACTTTCGACAACCAATAGGAGAGAGTGGAGAGGGTCAGAAGGAGCGGCATGCCCGAGGCAAAGCCCATGGCCAGAATAATCAGCATGCGCGACGTGAAATAAGCAGCAAGCCCCGCCCACCAAAGTCTCAGCGTTGCGGTTTCACTCATCTCTCATCTCATCTTTGCCATTTTGTCGGGACAGAAACCCGCGATCGAACTCATCCGCAGTGCAGCAAAGGAGACTCTCGTGCGGCCCGTGGTGGTTACCGGCTTTGAGCCCTATGGCGGGCGCCTTGTCAATCCAGCCTATGAGATTATGCGCGCCGTCGAGGGGAAGACAATAGAGGGGGCGAGCGTCGTCGGGCGCGCGCTTCCTGTCTCCTACAAGGCGATTGCAAGCGAGGTCTCAGCCATCATGGATGAGCTAAGGCCCCTCGCGGTCCTGAGCCTCGGCCTTTGTCCCGGCGAATCGATCATTCGGCTGGAACGGATTGGCGTAAACATCGCCGATTTCGAAATTCCAGATAATGAGGGCGCGCTCATCAGGGACATGCCGATCTCGAGCAACGGGGCCGGCGCGCGCTTCTCCAGCCTGCCGCTCAGGCGTATCGAGCTTGCGCTACTGCAAGCCGGAATACCGGCGCGCGTGACGTCGGGCGCCGGCACATTTCTATGCAATGCCTGCCTTTACCGAATGCTGGAAGCGGCGGAGGAGCGTTCGCCGGCAACGGCCTGCGGTTTCTTCCATGTTCCTTATCTGCCGGGACAGGTGGCGGAAGCGCTCGCACAGCGAGGGGAGAGGCGAACCGGCGGTGTGGACGCTCGCGCCGATTCGCCCTCGATGGAGCTCTCCCTGTGTGTTCGCGCAGTCGAGATTGCGATTGCCGAGACGGTGCGGGCCAGCAGCGCGGCGCGCGTCTAGCCGGCATTCCGGCCCAGGGCGATGAGATGCAGGCCAATCACCATGACGTGGGCCGCCAAACACGCCGTCATGCCGCCCACATCATGCGGTGGGCTCACGGTGTTCACATCGAATGAAACGATCCTGAGCCCCGCCAGGCCATGCAGAAGCTCGAAGGCCGCCTCCGGCGTCGGCCCTCCCCAGGTGGGCGTGGCGACGCCAGGCGCGCAGGAGGGATCGAGATAATCCATGTCGAAGCACAAATAGACGGGCCGCGCGCCGTAGGTCGCCTTGACTTCGGCAATGACATCGTCAACGCCGCGCCGGCGAAGATCCTCGCCGAGAATTACGCGATAACCCAGATTGCGGGTGTGCTCGTAGATCCGGGGCAAGGCGAGCGTTCCGCGGCCGCCGATGTGATAGGACCTGCCCACGTCGACCAGTCCTTCCTCGGCAGCGCGCATGAACGTGCTCGACGTGTTGTAGCCCGGCACATCGTAGGCGTCGGTGTGAGCATCGATGTGAAGTAGAACGAGATCGGGATAGTGGCGATGGACCGCGCGCAGCTGCGGCAAGGAGACGGCGCCGTCGCCCCCCATGGTCACGGGATAGCCGCCGCTGAAGAGAACAGCGTCCAAAGCCTGTTCTATGGCGGCGAAAGAGCGCTCGGTGTCGCCGCTCGTTACTGCAACGTCGCCAAGGTCAATGGCGTTCAGATCAAGCAGAACATTGCTGTCGGCCAAAGGCGGATAAAAGGGCCGGACGAGCCCCGAGTGCTGGCGGATGGCGGCCGGACCCTGGCGTGAGCCGATCCTGGTCGGATGCGTGCCGCAATCGAAGGGAATGCCGATGATCGCGGCCTGACCGGGCCTGATGGAGCGTCCCTGGTCGAGGCCCATGAAAGTTCCCGAGGGCACAAGCCACTTAATTTCTGCGGTCATGACTCATGTCCCTCGGAAGATTGGCGCGATTTCCGGAAAGGACCGCGAAAAAGCTTTCGGCATGGAACGACCCTCTCGACCCAGACAGATTCATGCAATAGGCTCCGCTGCTCAACAAGAGGGAGGTGCAAATATGCCCACACGAAGCGCGAAGGCCGAGTGGCACGGCGCGTTGCGCGACGGCCACGGTCATATGT
>DATBMX010000362.1:0-3070 GCA_036554625.1 Aestuariivirgaceae bacterium | reverse complement strand
CCCGTCATTCGCTGGGAGCGCTCGGCAGGTTCCTGAGCAACCACCTGTCGCTAGGTATTCCCCGGGCTACAGTGTCAAATGTGTCCAGCGCAGTTTCTCGATTAGCGTCGGAAACCCAGCCTACAAGAATCGCCTGGCGTTTTGGCCAGCACCCTGCGGTCGCTGAGCGCAAGCTTCCTCACACTCCCGAGCGCGAGCGTGGGGGCGGGAATTCAGCAACCTAAGCGCGTCCTTCCTCGCGGCGCTCTTCGCGGCTCGCGTGCCTCATGAGTTGAATCAATTGCGCCCGCGTGTCGGCATTGGGGATTTCGCAGAAGATTTTCAGGAGTTGAAGGCCTTGTTTGACGAGATCGACATCTCGCTCGTTCTTGGGCTCTTCTCCCGCGCCGGCTAGATCGCGGAAGAAATAACCCACCGGAACCTCAAGTCGCTTCGCCGCCTCAAAGAGATCGCGGGTGCGCATGCGGTCGTTACCATGTTCATATCTTCGCAACTGCTGGGCGCTGATCCCGATGTCTGTTGCCAATGCGGTCTGCGAGAGGCCTAATTCGTTACGGCGCAAGCGCAGCCGCTTCCCTACCGCAACATCCGCTGGGTGTGCCATAATAGTTACTCCCTCTAAACGGGCATTGGAGACGCCCGAACTGAGAATGATCACGAGTTCATGCAGGCGATCGAGCAGAAGACCTTGGATTTCATCGCGGAAATCGATCGGGTCGACGATTCCGAAAGCGTGCGCCTTCTGTTCCAGCGTTTCTTGGAGGTGGAGATTGGCTTCACCAATGTCGTCTGCCTCAAGGTTCCCAATGCGTCGGAAACCCTCAATTCCACCATCTACTTCAACACGAGGCCCGAAGCATGGACGGAACATTACGTGGAGGCCAATCACATCTTCAACGACCCCATGGTGCGCGAACTGTACAAGACCTACGACCCCTATGCCTGGTCGGATGTCCTGAAACGACGGAACCTCGAGCGCGAGGATGTGCGCATCGTCGAGGAAGCCGGCGAGTTCGGCATGAGGGAGGGCTTCGTCGTACCGATCTATCAGCTCAACGGCTATTTCGGCCTGGTCAGCGCGGCTGGTGGCAAGATCGATCTGCCGGAGCGTTTGCGCTCGGTGCTCCAACTCACGTCGATCTACGTGCATGACAAGGTCGCGCGGCTGCATCGCGCGCTCCGTGAGCAGAAAGCGAATTTGTCGCCGCGCGAGATCGAGTGCCTGAGGTGGGTGAGCGCGGGCAAATCCGATTGGGTGATCGGCGAGATTCTCCATCTCAGCGAGCGCACGGTGAATGGTTACATCGAGAGCGCCAAGCGCAAATACGAAGTGACCACGCGCGTGCAAGCCGTGCTGCTCGCCGCCCGCGACGGATACATCAATCTCTAAGTCTTCGTTTCGCTAGCCGCTGAAAAATTCAAAAGAGCAGCAGCGGCTTTGCGCCGTGGCAATCCCGGTAATCACCCGGAATGCCCGCGCGTCATGCGCTCGCTAGAGGTTCGCAGAGAGTGGGGCGAATCTCGGTACGGGCGTGATGATCAGGGCGTTTCTTGGCGTGGAAGCTGGGGCCAATCAGGAAATCTTCGAGGACCTGTTTCGCCTGCGGCACGAGATCTACATCGTGCGCCGCAAATGGGGCGCGCTGCGCCACGAAGGCGGTCTCGAGCGCGACGCCTACGACAACGAAGAGGCCATCTACCTCATGGGCTTCTCCGCGGAAGGCAGGATCAATTGCGGTCTCCGCCTTCTGCCGACCACCGTCGATCATCTCTTCCGCGACCACTTCCTTCACCTTGCCCCCGTGGGCTTGCCGCAAGGCGACCATGTCTATGAGCTGACCCGCTTTTTCGTCGCCACCGCGCGGGTGCCTGCGCGCCATCGCCAGCGCTTGATCGCTATCCTCGGCGCCGCGCTGTTCGAATACGGCCTGGCCCACGGCATCGCGACCATCATCTGCGTCACCGACGCCTTTCTCATTCCAACGATGCAATCGCTGCACTGGGAGCCGAGGCCGCTCGGACTGCCAAGCAAATATCCGGAAGGCACCGCGGTCGGCGTCGCAATCGAGATCTCGGAGGAGACGCTCGACCGCCTGCGGGCGACGCACCGCATCGACGGCGCCGTCCTCGACGAGCCGCTCGGCCGCGGCCTGCTCGAGGCTTCGCTTCCGGCTCAAATGCACTAACCGAGGGGAGGGTGGGGCATGCGAAACGGGCTTCGTACCCAGAAGAAACAAGTGGTCGAGGAGATTTTCGCGGATGAGGTGATGGACGAGCAGATCTTCCGCTTCCTCGCCGCTTTCACCCAGATCGAGGAAGAAAACCTTCGTGAACGCTTGATCAAGATCACCGAGTGGATGTCGCGTCATCCCGACGAGGCGCGCACCATCGTCGACGACTTGGCCAAGCACTGACCGGCAAGGAGGGCCATGCGATGAAAGCACATGAGGCGATTGCGCCGTTGAGGGCAATCACCAGGGAAGAGATCGAGATCTATCAGCGCGACGGCGTCGTTTGCCTTCGCGACGTGCTGTCGAGCGAGTCAGTCAAGGCCATCGAGGATGCGATCGAGACGGCGATGGCGTCACTCGATCGTAGCTTTGGCGGCTACAATCTCACCAAGATCGTCGACGCGATCGCCAGCGACGATCAGGCGACACTGAAAGCCGCCTCAGGCAAACAATACAATGTCGAGGCGCTTGGCCAGGCGATCAAGGCCTCGGGCAAGCCTCTGCTCGTCGACGGCGCCTCCGAAGCGCCGAAGCGCAAGGGCAGCTTCCTGTTGGATTCAGGCGTCGCCGCCAAGGACATGAACTTCCGCGCCTTCGCCCTTCTCGGCGAGTGCCCCGAGATCGCCGCGGCACTCCTGCAATCGGAGAAGATCAATTTCTATGACGATCAGGTGTTCGTGAAGGAGCCGAAGACGTCGGAGCGCACCGCCTATCATCAGGACAGCTCCTACTTCCATTTCGAGGGCGAACAGGCCTGCACCATGTGGATCCCGGTCGATCCGGTCGGCTTCGACAGCGGCACTATCCGCTATGTGCGCGGCTCGCATCGCTGGGGCTTT
>DATBMX010000351.1:0-2308 GCA_036554625.1 Aestuariivirgaceae bacterium | reverse complement strand
ATGGGCATGCCCGGAGCCACCTTCGGCGTCGCGGAGCTTGCCGATGCCGGCGTGAAGCGCATCAGCGTCGGCTCGGCCCTCTGCCGCTTGGCATTCGGCGCGTTCGTGCGAGCGGCGCGCGAGATGATGGATGCCGGGACTTTCACTTTTTCGTCGGAGGCGATCGGATTTTCCGAGCTGGAAAGCTATTTCATTCCGTTCAGGACTGAATCGTAGTGCCGCAGAGACACGAGGGCATATGACGAACCGCCTCAACCCCATGGAACTCTCGTTGCCATCACGCTTGCACCCGGGTGTCACCCCCGCGAAAGCGCGCTAGAGGATCCACACATCTCATGCGAATGCAGAAGAACTCCCCCTCCCCGCGGAAGCGGGGATCCGGGGCAATTGACGAGTTTTGGACCCTGGATTCCCGCTTTCGCGCACGGCTGTCCGGGGAAAATCAGACATAGGCGAAGGTAAGTTGGGTCGATGGATTGACATGAGTGAAAGGTCGCAGTTCTGCAGGCTTGTCGATACGGTCCAGGGAGCGCCGCTCGAACAGTCTGGTGCGCACCAAATCGGCGAAGCGCAGAGCCGGCAACGTCGATCGGCTGTTGCGGGCGGCGATCCGGAGCAGCAGATATGCAATCATAGCGGCATAGATCTGCAGGCGGATGGCGTTTTCGGAGCGACCGAGGAAGGTGCGGATCTTGAGATGCTGTTTGATCCAGCGGAACAGCAGTTCGATCTGCCAGCGTTGGCGATAGAGCGCTGCAATCTTCCCGGCCGAGCGCTTGCGGTCGTTGGTGAGGATGGTGAAGAAGCGTCCGTTGTCGCGGCGCAAAACAATCCGGCGCAATGGGATAGGCAGCCGCGAGCGCTGCTGGGAGGCAAGCTCGACGATCGTATCGCTGATGATCGAAGCTTCCCGCCGGTCGCGTTTGCTCACGCGCCGCTTCTTGATGACGCGCAGCGGCACGTTGGTCTTGGGGCGGGTGACGAAATAGCAGCCTGCCTCGTCCAGCTCGCACCACCAAGCATAGTCGACATAGGCTTTGTCGAAGACGTAGGTCGCTCCCGGCTCGATCGGTTGCCGGCGGCCGACCACCACATCGTTGACGGTAGAGGGCGTAACCTCGAGATGCACCGGTCGATCGGCGTCGGGATCGTAGGTTACATGCGCTTTCAGACCGCGGGTTCGGCCGTTCCAATCCGCCCATTCGTGCAGGCACGTCAACGGGATCGGCGTCGCATCCAGCAAACGAAGAACCTCCTTGCCCTGGCGCGGCAATACCTGGCCAGCCAGCGCGGTCAGTTCGGCAAACACTTCGGCAAAGATCGCACTCGGCCGGCGTCGATTGGCATCGGACAGGGTCGACCGGCAAACCGGCACGCTTCCCAGGTGATAGTGATGGGCCGCCTGGACGTTCCAGACCGTCTCGACCTGTCGCAGGCTCAACAGTCCGCCGAGCTGCGCGAACACCAGTGTCACGAGATGATCCCATGACGAGAAGCCCTTCACGTAGCGATCCCCGTCGTGGCGCGACACAATCGCCCCAAACCAACGCCGCGAAACCACTTTCAGCAGGCCACCGAGCACCGTATTTTGAAAGCGCACGCCAAGCTCCTCTTTCTGAGTCTCGACAACCAGAAAGTAGCCGCAAAATCGCGCTGGCGCTTGGCGTGCGCATGCGACCAATCGACTCATTCCCCGGACAGCCCTGCGCGAAAGCGGGAATCCAGGGCAATCGCTGTGCCACTCGCTCTGGACCCCCGCTTTCGCGGGGGTGACAACCGAGTGGAAGCGTGATGACAACGGGATTTCAAACTTATCTCAGCGCCCTGGCTTTCGCCGGGGTGACATCCAGCTTGTGGAGGGTGAGGGGACTTTGCGGTCCCATTCCCGTGGCCCAGTGCGTGGTTCGGTGCGGGAACATCACGCTGGAAGGCCCGCCTTCAGCATGCCCTCGCGATGATGCTCGCGATCGCTCTCGTTCCTGTAGTGAAGGGCCGTCTCATACGTCCCGACGCGAAAATCGGGTTGCAGCCTTAGCGTCTCGCCAGCATGCGTCCGCGCTGCACCCTCGTTGTCGAGATAGGCGTGGCAGGCGGCGAGCAGGGCATGGTGCTGATGATCCAGCGACGCGATGCGCTTGCAGGCCTCGATCGCCTCGGCATAGCGGCGGGCGACGAAGTAGGCGCGGGCGAGGTGGTGCCAGAAGCGCTCGGGGTGATAGGGATTGAGGCGCATCGCCTTCCGGATCCACTCGATGCCCTCGTCGGGCTGTCCCAGCCAGGTCAGGATCTCGCCCTGCTGCACCACGAT
>DATBMX010000338.1:0-3557 GCA_036554625.1 Aestuariivirgaceae bacterium | reverse complement strand
TTCGGAATCAAGGGCGTTGTCTCTGAGCCAAAGGGCGTGGAAACGCGCCCTTTGGCCGTCGGCAAAGACAATCTCCAGCGCTTCGCCGCGATCGATAATGCTCGTTCTCATCATCAGGACTCCAGCCTTTTCCCTGCCCGTTCCGCGAGGCAGGATGCTCGGGCTTGCCATCCAATGCAAATAGACTTTTGACGAGAAGGCGGCCGCCGGATCGCTCCAGAGTTCGCGGATGCCCGACATCCTGTCGGATTCATTGCCGGAAGCCTTGGCTCAGGGCACTATGCTGCAGCGAAGCCTTGGAGTTCGACCATGGGAGAAGGCGTTCAAGCCATGCCCAGCATCAAAGAGCTTGTCGAGAAGGGCCCAATTGCCTCCACGAGTGCAAGGCGCAGCGGCGGACGCGAGGGGCGGCGGCAATTGCGGTCGGCACCCACAGCATGTTTTCCGGCGCTCGAAAGCAAGATCCCGGTCTATGAGATCGTGCCGAAAGAAGCGATCGAACTCATCCACCTCGAGTCATGCAGGATCCTGGAGGAAACGGGCATCGAGTTCCGCGACGATGAAGCTGCGCAGTTGTGGAAAAAGTCCGGCACCGACGTGCGCGGCTATCGCGTGCGAATCGACCGCGCGCAGCTCATGGAGCTCATCGGAAAAATTCCGGCGGAATACACGATGCATGCGCGCAATCCCGAGCGCACAGTGACCGTGGGCGGAGGCAAGTCGATCTTCGTGCCGATGTATGGCGCGCCCTATGTGCTCGGCTTCGATGGCAAGAGGCGCTACGGCACAAAGGACGATCTCTACAATTTTCACAAGCTCGCCTATTTGTCGCCGCAACTCCATTCGACGAGCTCGATCATCTGCGAACCCATGGACGTCGCCGTGCCGCACAGACACCTGCATATCATCTACGGTTGCCTCAGGTGGTCGGACAAGCCGTTCATGGGCATCGTCACGGCGCGGGAGCGGGCGCTCGATACGATGAAGATGGCGGGTATCGTGTTCGGAGAAGACTTCGTCAAGGACAACACCGTTCTCACCTCAGTCGTGAACTGCAACTCGCCCCTCGTATGGGACGCAACCATGCTCGATGCGCTCAAGGTTTATGCGGCGCACAACCAGCCTTGCCTGCTGTCGCCCTTTGCCTTGTGCGGCGCGTCAACTCCCGCTTCGACGATCGGCGCGGTGGCGCAGGTGAATGCCGAAGCGCTGGCGGGACTTGCCTTCACGCAGCTTGTGCGGCCGGGAAGCCCGCAAGTCTACGGCCAGTTCATGGTCACCGTCGACATGAAGTCGGGCGCGCCCATGGGAGGAACGCCGGAAGCAGCGCATATGATGATGCTGATGGGGCAGCTGGCGCGGAAGTACAATCTGCCATGGCGAACGTCGGGATTTCACGTAGGCTCGAAACTGCCCGACGCGCAGGCCGGCTATGAGGCCAATATGCTGATGCATGCAGCGATCCTATCGGGGGCCAATTACATCTGGCACGTGGCAGGATGGCTCGAGGCGGGCTTGTGCGCCTCCTACGCCAAGTTTCTGCTCGACTGCGAACAGCTCGGCGGGTGGTACAAATATGCGCAAGGCGTGGACGTGGGCGATCTATCAGCCGCAATGGAGGCAGTGCGCGAGGTCGGCCCAGCCGGACATTATCTCGGCACGGCCCATACGCTGAGCAAGTTCGAGAGCGCTTTCTTCATGCCGCCGATGATGGACTTCAACTCCTATGAACAATGGTCGGCTGAGGGTTCGCTCGATGCCGCCCAGCGGGCCCTCAACAAGGCGCGTTCGATGCTTGACAACTATCAGGAGCCAACACTCGAGCAGAGCAAACTCGAGGCCTTGGACGACTTCATCGCGAAGCGGCAAACAGAGATACCTGCAAGCGTCAGCTGATCAGCGTTTCCCTAGCCAGGAAAGAAGACGGTCCGCCGCCTTTTCAAGATGCTCCCGCTTGCGGGCGAAACAAAGCCGCAGGAAGCCTTCGCCGCCAGGGCCGAAGGCCGAACCAGGAGCGCAGCCAACACCTGCCTCATCGATCAGGCGTCGCGCGAGGGAGGCTGAATCATCAGTCCCGGCGATGCGGAAGAACAAATAAAAGGCTCCCTCGGGCTCGGCAAAGCGAATGTGCGGTGAAGAGCGCAGCGCTTGGCAGACGATGTCGCGGCCCTGCCGCGCCTGCTCGACCTGCGAGGCGAGGAAGGATTCGCCATGCTCCAGTGCCACAAGGCAGCCCTTCTGCAGAAAGGTCGTGGTGCCCGAAGTGTTGTACTGAACCAGATTTTCGACCACTTGTCCCATGGCCTTGGGTGCGATCATCCAGCCGACGCGCCAGCCGGTCATCGCCCAATTCTTGGAGAAGGTGTTGCAGAAAATGATGCGTTCATCCGGATCGCAAAATTGGAGAAAGGAGGGCGGAAGCGCATCGTTTCGGCAATCTGAAGGGAAATAGAAACGGGCATAGACCTCATCGGCAATGATCCACAGGCCGCGGTCGCGGGCGAAATCCCTCACCGCCACGATTTCCTCGCGCGTCATGATGCGGCCCAAGGGATTGCTCGGCGTGTTCATGAGAAGCACCTTGGTTTTCGCCGTGACAGAGGCGAAGAGGCGCTCCAAGTCGAGCCGCCAATGGTCGCCGTCAAATTCCATGGTCACTTCGACGGGGCGAACTTGCGCCATGCGCAGAGGCGCTGCGTAATTGGGCCATGCCGGCGACGGCACCACCACCTCATCGCCAGGCTCAAGCAGGGCCTGGATGGCGAGTTGCACCGACTGCATGCCTGCCTGGCAGACGTAGAAATTCTCGTGATCGAATTCGATGCCATAGAGGCGGTGATGATAGCGTGCCAGAGCTTCGCGCAGCTCGGGAATTCCGCGCTGCCAGGTATAGAAGGTTTCGCCGGCCCTGAGACTGGCAATGGCGGCCTCGGCAATAAAATCGGGGGTGGGCAGATGCCCCTGCCCCACCCACAGTGGAATGACGTCGGGCCTGCCCTGCGCATAGTTGAAAATATCGACTATGCCCGAAGCCGGCTCGGCGGCGACGGAGAGCTTGAGCGCGCTCAAGATGTTGGCCGGTGCAGGTCGTGAAATATCCAGCATGGAATCCGCCTCAACAATCAACAGGGCCAGCACTCATATTGAACGCTCAGGTAAAGTCAATCATTCCTCTGATGGGGCATAGCTGCCATCGGGCAGGTGCTTTTCGTGGCCGGAGAGTGCTGGATAGAACACGCAGATGAGCCGCAGGTCGCCCTTCGTGGCGCGCAAAACATGCTCATCGTGCTTATCGAGCGCGTAAAGAGTGCCGGGCGCTATGGGATATGTCTTCCCAGTCTTAACATCGACAACTTCGCCCCTTCCCGAGATGCAGTAGTTGGCTTCGAGATGGTGCTTGTAATGGAGCCTTTGCTCCGTTCCTTCCCTCACGATCGTGTCGTGCAGCGAGAAGCCCATGCCATCCGCCTTCAGAAGAATTCTGCGGCTCTGCCAAGTATCGCCCCGAACGTGCCGGGGGCCTTCGATAATCTCATCGAGCGTTCTGACAATCACTG
>DATBMX010000325.1:0-1628 GCA_036554625.1 Aestuariivirgaceae bacterium | reverse complement strand
AGATTGGCTTCTTGGCCTCTCCTTCGGGAGAGGCAGCGAGCTATCGAGCGGTGAGGGTTTGCTTTGTAACAGCACCGATTCCCTCACCCGCTCGATTCCTCGCGACCTCCTCCCAAAGGGAGAGGTGAGTCTTGTTTCTCTGCGCCTCTGCGTGATGCTTTTCTCTGAAAATTGACTGCTGCCAAATATAGCCGAATGGGCGGCTGCGGATCAATTTATCACCGCGCCTTACTGGTTGCCCCGCCGAGATACCTACCGCATAATGCTGTTTCCAACACGCAGCCCTCGGCGCGGGCGATTGGTCTTGCGTGGGCTGTTTATTCCTGGGAGGGTTGCATCATGGCAGGCTCGTACAATCGGCGTTCGTTTTTGAAATCTGCGGCCGCGGCGGGCGCCGCCGTCGGCCTGGGCACGGCCCCGGGCGGCTTATCGTTCGCAGCGGAGGACAAACAACCCTTGTTCAAGATTTCGTTGGCCGAATGGTCGCTCCACCGCACTCTGTTCGACAAGAAGATGGACAACCTCGATTTCCCGGCATTCGCCAAGAAGGAATATGGCATCGAGGCCGTGGAGTACGTCAACCAGTTCTTCAAGGACAAGGCGAAGGATACGGCGTACCTGACCGACCTCAAGAAGCGGGCCGCCGACAATGGCGTGGCGAACGTGCTGATCATGATCGACGGCGAAGGCTCGCTCGGCGATCCGCGAGACGAGCGCAGAACGGAAGCCGTCGAAAACCATTACAAATGGGTCGAGGCGGCCAAGTTTTTGAGTTGCCATTCGATCCGCGTCAACGCCCACTCCGAGGGTGACTACGACGAGCAGATGAAGCTGGCCGCCGACGGCCTCCGCCGGCTGACCGAGTTTGGCGCCCAGCATGGCATCGGTGTGATTGTGGAGAACCATGGCGGCCTGTCGTCCAACGGGGCGTGGCTGGCCGGCGTCATGAAACTGGTCGACCACCCGAATTGCGGGACGCTGCCCGACTTCGGCAACTTCCGCGTGAGCGATGATGAGGAATACGACCGCTACAAGGGCGTCGCCGAACTCATGCCGTATGCCAAGGGCGTCAGCGCCAAAAGCCACGAGTTCGACGCCGACGGGAACGAGGTTCGCACCGACTATAATAAGATGATGAAAATCGTCCTGGACGCCGACTACCACGGCTATGTGGGGATCGAATGGGAAGGAAACCGGCCCGGCGAGGTGGAAGGGATCCGGCTGACCCAGAAGCTGTTGGAACGGGTTCGAGACAGCCTGGCTTAGAAGGCTTGGCCTGGAAATCGACGGCGGTATCTCAGGGCGGACCGATATGGGTTCCGCCCTTTTGTTTGCGCCGACTCAGCCATGCCGTGCCGCGTCAAAATGAACGGTCGATGACCAATAGGACACGTGGACATCGGGAAAATACCGGCTGCCTACGAATTGGGCAGCGACCCCTCGCCCAACTCTTGTGCAAGCACTGCCCCGATATAGGCAAGCACTGTTAGCGCTCGCAAGTGCAAGCATTGCAACGACATGCATGATTGCACTTGCCGCGTTTTTAGAATCCCACTAAATAGCGAGGCCGACTGTGGGCCACGCGCCCTCCACCCGTACCGCACGACCTGGAAGGAGACAATCGCCGT
>DATBMX010000307.1:0-4764 GCA_036554625.1 Aestuariivirgaceae bacterium | reverse complement strand
CTTGCCGCTGCCACCTTCCTGAACTTCGGCGTTGAGGTGCTGGCGATCTTGCTGGGCGGCTTGGTCTTGGCAAGTTTGATTTTCAAGTCCGGGCGCGAGACGCTTCTGCTCTGCCGTGACGCCATGGCTGACGGGGCGAAGAATGCTCTTCCCGTCGGCATTGCCTGCGCGATTGTCGGTGTCATCATCGGAACGCTTACCCTTACCGGTATTGCCTCCACCTTTATCGGAGCAATCATCGATATCGGACAGAGCAACCTTTTCCTCTCCCTTGTCTTGACGATGCTGACTTGCCTTGTGCTTGGGATGGGAATTCCAACGATCCCGAATTACATCATCACCTCTTCGCTCGCAGGTCCAGCTCTGCTCGAACTCGGCGTGCCGCTGCTAGTGAGCCATATGTTCGTGTTCTACTTCGGCATAATGGCCGATCTCACGCCTCCCGTCGCCCTGGCGGCATTCGCGGCAGCTCCCATGGCGCAAGCATCCGGCACCAGCATCGCGGTTCAGGCAACCAAACTTGCGGTGGCAGGATTCGTCGTTCCTTTCATGGCCGTCTACACACCTGCGCTGATGCTGCAGGATCCGGGTCCACTGGCTCTGGCGTGGGGCTATCCTGTCGAGGTCGTGTATGTGATCTTCAAGGCCTCTCTTGCCATCGGCCTTTGGGGCGTGGCCGTCGTGGGCTTTCTCGCCATGCCAGCTGCTATCTGGGAGAGAGTCGTAGCTGCGGTAGCCGCTGCCAGTCTCGTCCTCGCACTTCCTGTCACCGATGAACTCGGCTTCGCTGTGGCAGTGATCTTCTTGGGTCAGCATTTTTGGCGGGCGCGCAGGCTGGCCAAGGCCGAGGTCACTCCGTGAGCTTGTGCATTCTGGCAGCGGGTAAGACAATGAGGCTCGCAGCCTCGGTGTTCACGCTCTCCTGGACGCATTCCGCCGAAAGAACACAATGGGAGGAATTGTGGTCCGTAAGTGCAGTGGGACTGCACATCATTGAGTCCCGCATCAAGGGCTCAGGCGCCGGCATGGAGCCGACGCCCAATGGCGTGCTGAAGGATGGATGGTGGGTTTACCGGCCACAACTTCCCGCGCAGAAACGCTTGTTGCTGGCTGCGTCAGGCAAAACGGCGAGCGGGTGGACGATTTGCGCCAGCGGCCGTTGCCAGAATCTAGGCGAGGCGGAGGAAGGGCCCCTCACTCTGGAGCCCTGCCCGCCGCACTAGAGCGATACCACCTGCCCCTCGTGAATCGATCTGTCGGCTGCCAATACGATCTTCAAGCTCTTCACGGCATCGTTCATGTGGTCCGTCAGATCCAGGTTTTTCTCTATGGCTTCGAGGAGGAATCGTTGTTCCCGCTCGCAAAGCGCATCGTGGTCGGGCTCGTCCGTCATGTCGATACGCTCGTCGGGTCTCGACATGTCTGAATGGTGTCTCAAAATCTGATTGGTCTTGGTGTGGGCATTGATGTCGTCCGATCGAACGTCCCCCGCTGTTTCAGCCATTACGATGGAGACTGAGCCTTTCGGGCCGATCACGTCTTTCACGAAGAAGGCTGTTTCGCTCATCATTGGACCCCAGCCAGCTTCATACCAGCCGACAGAACCATCATCGAACATGACTTGCAGCATGCCGTAGTTATTTACCGGAACCTCGCCGGTAAGCTTTGCTCCAATGGCATGGACCTTCACCGGTTTCGCCTTGGTCATCTGGCACATAACGTCCACATAATGGACGCCGCAATCAACGATCGGGGGAAACGAATCCATTAGCCGCTTGTGCCATTCCCAAGTTTGCCCGTTGGATTGCTGGTTTAAATTCATGCGAAACACGAGAGGCGTGCCGAGCTCACGCGCAATTTCGATGAATTTCACCCATGAAGGATGCTGCCGCAGAATATAGCCAATCACCAGCTTCCTGCTGGTACGCTTCGCGGTCTTGACCACTTTTTCAGCGTTTTCAGCATTGTCCGCCAGCGGCTTCTCGACGAAAACATGGGCTCCGGCCTCCATTGCCTTGATGGCGAAATCGGCATGCGTGTCAGGCAACGTGTTGATTGACACCACATCTGGCTTCAACTCGACGAGAGCTTTCTCGAAGTTGTCGAATTTCTTGGCGCCTTTGAGAGCCTCTGGCAGCTTGCGTTGCGCGATGCGGCGCTCGCACACGCCAACCACCTCGAAGTCCGGTATTCTCGTATAGGCAAGAGCATGGCTCATCCCCATGTTACCGAGACCCACGATCAAGACTCTCTTTGCCATCTTGCTCTCCCTCGAATGGAACCCCTAGAAATCTTCCAACGTCAGCTCTCGCGCCATTACGATGTTTCCCGCAGTGAGGCCGCAGTCGACGGGCAGCGCCACACCCGTAACAGCCTGGGCTGCGTCCGATGCGAGAAATCCAGCTGCGCGCGCCACGTCAATGGGCTCGACGATGCGCCCCAAGGGATACCATCGCACGAGCTTGGCGAGAACCTCGGGCTCTCTGGCGGCTCGCCGCTCCCAGAGCGGTGTTCGCACCGTGCCCGGCAGGACAGCATTTGCGCGAACTCCGAACCGGCCAAACTCAATGGCGAGCGACCGTGTCAGCGAAATCATGCCTGCCTTTGCGGCGCTATAGGCGGGATCTCCCAATGCGCCGAGCCCGTTCACAGAGCCAATGGCGATAATCGAGCCGCTGCCCTTCGCCTTCATGCCTGGCAGCACCGCATGAGCGCAGTAGTAGGCTCCATTGAGATTGCCGTTGACCTCGTGCTGCCAGCTTGACGGATCTGTTCGTGCGAAAGTTGGGTGTTCGGAAAATCCCGCATTGTTGAGGAGAATATCGAAATCGCCCATTCGGTCGGCGAGCATTCGGAACGTGGTCGCGACGGCCTTCATATCGCCTATATCGACAACCGCGTGCATCATCCTGTGACCCTGACTGTCGAGCTCTTTCGCGAATGCTATCACGTTCTCGCTTTTATCGAGCGCAGCGATGGCGGCTCCCTCCTTGGCAAAGTAACGGCAAAGGGCTTGGCCGATGCCACCGGCGGCCCCCGTTACCGCCACGAGCTTCCCTGCAAATATCATGATGCCTTGCTCATGAATCGCAGCGCCTCGCCGATCCAGGCAACATTCGCGTCCCGCAAATGCCCCCAGTTATAGAAAGCCAGCTCGTTTATTCCATTCTTCTGCAATTGCTGAACTGCGGCAAGGAACTCAGGAAGGCTGCTGAAATCTGGATAAGCTGGTCTCAAGATCCCTCTCAGCCGTCCGTGCCCATCAAGCCGGCGGCGAACGTCGAATAGATCGGCCAGCACGCGTTGAGGGGTCGTCTCGTAGAAACAGGCTTCGATGATGCCTGCCGCCTTGGCGAGAGCTGCAAGGTCACTCCCCTCGTACCAGGCGCCGGCGGTCGGCCGCGCTACTGACGGTATGACCGCCACTTGCGCATCCTTGCGAACCACCGATCGGATTTCCGCAACGAGCGATGTAACCATGGTGCATCGCCAGTCGAGGAAGGCGCGAAGCTCGCCGCCGTAGACCACATCGGCCATCCAAAAGGCCTCGGCCATATCAGGAGGAAAATCGACATCGCTCGATAGATAGTCATTGATATCTCGCGCGACCTGCTCTTTGAGGCGCCTAACGTCAATACCGGACTTCCTTGCCTCCTTCGTGCAATGATCGCAAAAACACAAGCCAAGCAAGCTGTCGAGCCAGCGATTGGATCGGTTAAGGGCAAACTCATGATGGAAACCATGGGCGTAGGGAAGAAAACCCGGTGTTTCCAATGAAAGGCCCGAGACCGGGTAGGCTTCGGTGACATCGCGCGCAAGTCCCAGGGCGTAAGCCCTCGTCTCCGGTGCTGAGGGACAGAGATTGTAGACATACCGGTCGTCAAATGCGTTGCGAATAGTCGATTGAACGTGTCGCATGCCGAGTGCAGTGTTGTGCATGAGCACGAGCCAAACGTTCGTTCTGATATCGGATCGCTCGGTGAGTTCGCGCAGAATATCGTGCTTGGCTAGCAAGCTGTTGACCAGTGGCTTGATTGTGCCATAGCGCGCAGGATCACACCGGAAATAAATCGTACCGTCCTCGGGAAAGTAAACTTTGCCCCGCCGCCCATGGGGGCGCAAAAACTTGCCCGCGTGATAGCTGCCAGCAATCGTGACGGTGTCGAGCCCAAGCTCGCGAAACCGATCGACGGCTTTTGGGACGCCGTCCTCGGCCAAGTCCCAACCGTAAGTGTAGATGGCCCTATAAGTCATTTAGCCGAGGAGTCGCGGCGGCGCTTCAAGCACCGCCGCCTCCAATCTAGAGAGCTGCCCTGATAGCCTCGACATCGACAGCCTTGTAGTCTTCCGAAAGCTGGAACCCGTCTGCATCGGCTTTGACCTTTGCCTTGTCAAAGCTGTTGGCGGGGTCCACGAGATCATTCTTCACCACGTCTTCGACTTTGAAGTCACCGGTGATCTGGCCAATCTCGCGCCCAATGTCGAAGAACAATTGCCAGCTCTCAAGGAGATGAAAACCCCACTTCTTGCGCTCATCCATGCGCCCGGCATACACATTCGCGAGCTGCATCATCGACTCCGTAGCCACCGAAGGGGTCATCTGTGACGACAGGCCGGGGAATTGCTCCATCACAATCTGCGTCGCCGCGCGCGGATTCAAATGCCCGAACTCCAGTCCAGCCGCCCATCCGAGCAAGTAGCGGGCATGAAGATCCTTCTTGGCAGCATCCTCGTAGTCGGCTCGGCGAATGACAAAGCTGTTGG
>DATBMX010000299.1:0-1708 GCA_036554625.1 Aestuariivirgaceae bacterium | reverse complement strand
GCGGCAACGCCACCGTCATTGAGACCTCTTCCGTTTGCGCTTGGGCGGCGTGGCGAGCACCTTGTCGATGCGGCGGCCGTCAAGATCGATGACCTCGATCCTCCAGCCTTCGTGATCGAAATGTTCGCCCACCTCGGGCAGATGTCCCAGCTCGTGCAGCACAAAGCCGGCGACGGTATGATAGTCGCCCTCCTCCGGAGGCGTGCGCAGCCCGAGACGCTCGAAGGCGTCCTGTGCCGGCATCATACCGTTGATGAGGAGCGAACCGTCGGCGCGCTCAACCACATCAGGCTCCTCGCCTTCAACGCCGGGGAGATCGCCGGCGATGGCTTCGAGCAGGTCGGTCTGGGTGACGATGCCTTCCAGCGCGCCATATTCGTCGAAGATCATGGCAAGCCGCACCGGCGCTTTCTTGAACTGCTCAAGCACCTTGAAGATCGGCGTCGCCTCATGCACCACGAGCGGCTCGCGGATGACGGCCATCGCATCCAATGGCTTGCCGTCAAGCGCCTGGTCGAGCAGATCCTTCTTGAGGATCATGCCGAGCGGCGCATCGATGTCGCCCTTACCAACGAGCAACTGCTCGTGACGGCATTCGCGGATGGTCTTGAGGATCTCCTCTCGATCGTCCTCGATGTCGATCCAGTCCACGTCGATACGCGGGGTCATGATGTCGCCGATAGGGCGGTCGCCGATGCTTAGCACGCGCGCCACCACCTCCTGCTGTTCCTGGCGCAGCAGTCCCGCCTCCTGGCTTGCGGCGATCAGAAGCTTCAACTCTTCCGGGGAATGCAGCGATTCCTCGACGGCCCCGGGTCGCAGGCCGAACAGCCTGAGCACCAGATTGCCGAGGCCGTTCAAGGCAACGATCGCAGGCCGCAGCAGGAACAAGAACGCGGAGAGGGGGCGCACGACCCAAAGAGCGGTCGTCTCGCTTCGCTGCAGCGCGAGGCTCTTCGGAGCAAGCTCCCCGAGAACGATATGCAGCGCCGTGATGATGGTGAAGGCGATCGCCACCGCTATGGCGTGAGAGCCCGCCACCGCGAACGGGCCGAGCCCGCTTAGCAGCGGCTCGATCAGGCGCGCCAAGGCCGGCTCGCCGATCCAGCCAAGCGCAAGCGACGAGATGGTGATGCCAAGCTGACAGGCGGCAAGATAGGCATCCAGACGATCCACGGCCCGTTGCAAGGGCTTTGCATTCCGCTTTCCGGCTTCGACCAGCTGGGTTACGCGGCTCCGTCGCACCGCCACCAGCGAGAATTCGGCGGCGACGAAGAATCCATTTGCCGCCACGAGGGCAAATACAGCGATAATTCCGAGAATGTTGGCCAAACTGCCATCGCCCGTAGGCATGGTCTCCTCTCTAGGTTGTCTTCAACTGCGGGCCGCAGCATAGACGGCGGCGGCAACAATGTCGCCCCGGCTTGGAGTCTCGCTGAATTTGCGCTACTGGCAGGGCGACAGCTTCATCGCCATGGATTGAGTTGCTGTCCCGCCCGTGCTTTCTTCTCGCGACTTTTGATGGGGTGCCGACCGCATGCAGGATTCAGACGCGCGCAGGGCCACAGGCGGGCGCGCAACCCGTGAGTTGTTCAAAAATGTCGCCTGCCCCTTCTGCGGCATGCTTTGCGACGATCTCGAGGTCGAGCGGAACGGCGACGCGCTGAGGGTGCTCAAAAATGGCTGCGGCCGGTCGGTCGCGGGCTTC
>DATBMX010000108.1:0-2460 GCA_036554625.1 Aestuariivirgaceae bacterium | reverse complement strand
GCCCTATCCTCGCATTGACCGCCAACGCCAGGGCCGAGGACTACGACAACTGCATGGCCGCCGGGATGAACGGCTTTCTGGCAAAACCATTCGATCGTGCCGATCTCGACGAAGCCATTGCGCGTCTTGCCCGCCGCACGGCTGTGTGAAGCTGTTTGTTGGCTTTGCGCGTAAACCCTTTTGTGGAAGAGTATGGCTGAGGGAAGAGTTCAAGATGAACCCGGTGGAGATGTGCGATGCGCAGCGGTGCGCCGAAGCTGCCCGAGCGTCTGCATTCGCCTGGCAGAAAGACCCTGGCTGCCCGTGGACCATTGCAAGTAATCGTCACGAACCGCGGCAAGGATGTCATCGCCGCCCAGAAGCTTCGTTTTGATGTGTTCTACGACGAACTCAAGGCCGCGCCGGACGACAGGGCTCGCGCCACCCGCCGCGATGCTGATGAGTTTGATGCCTATTGCGACCATTTTCTCGTGCTCGATGAGACCTGTCCCGGCCGTATTCTCGGCACCTACCGCGCTCTCACTCACGCTGCCGCCTCTCGGCTCGGCCGCTTCTATAGCGCCAAGGAATTTGAGCTGGCGCCGCTGATGCACAGGCATCGCGACTTGCGCTTTCTGGAGCTCGGCCGCGCCTGCGTGCTTGCGCCCTATCGCACCCGGCCCGTTCTCGAGCTTCTTTGGCAGGGCATCTGGAATTATGTTCGCCTGAATGCCATCGACGTTCTGTTCGGCTGTGTCAGCCTTTCAGGCACGGATCCGGAAATCCATCGGGAGAATCTCTGTTACTTGGCGCGCAACTTCGGCGCTCCTGACGACTGGCGTGTCACTGCTCTCCCCGGCCGGTCCGTTTCCATGCGCTGCCGCTCATGTCACTCCTGCGACTCTCGCAACGCCGCCCGCACTCTGCCTCCGCTGCTCAAGGGCTATCTGAGACTGGGCAGTTTCATCGGCGAGGGAGCCGTCATTGACCATCAGTTCAACACCACCGACATTTTCGTCATACTGCCCGTCGCCAAAATTCGCAGCCGCTACTTCTCTCGCTTCGGCGCCCCAGCCGATCCATTCAGCTGTTGATGTCATAGGCCGTGATGGCGGCCAGATTCACGATGTCGGACGTCGTGGCGTTCATCGAAACGATCTGCAGCGGCCGGTCGAGGCCGGTGAGCAGGGGGCCCACCACCGTCACGCCGCCCAGCTGCTGCAGCATCTTTGTCGAGATGCTGGCGCTATGGGCCGCCGGCATCACCAGCACATTGGCAGGCTGCGACAATCGGCAGAACGGATAGGCCGCCATCGCCTCCCGTGACAGCGCCACATCGGCTCCCATCTCTCCGTCATATTCGAAATCGACCTTGCGGCGGTCGAGTTCCCCCACTGCTTCGCGCACGCGCTCCGCGCGCTCCCCGCGCGGGTAGCCGAAGGTGGAATAGGACAGAAACGCCACCCGCGGTTCATAGCCGAAGCGGCGCGCCACATTTGCCGCTTCCTCGGCAATGTCGGCGAGCTCGGCGGGATCCGGCAGCTCGAGAACCGACGTATCGGAAATGAACACGGTTCGCCCCCGGCACAGCGCCATCGACACACCGATGGTTCGGTGGCCCGGGCGCGCGTCTATGGCCATTCTGACATTGTCGAGAGCCACGGAGAAATTCCTGGTCAGCCCCGTCACCAGCCCGTCGGCGTCTCCCAGCGCCACCATGCATGCGGCGAACACATTGCGGTCGTTGTTGACCAGGCGCTGGCAATCGCGTGCCAGATAGCCCTGGCGTTGCAGCCGCTCGTAAAGATAGCTGGCATAATCGACATTGCGCCCCGATAGCCGCGCATTGAGGATCGACACATTGTCATTCAGTTCGAGCCCCCCCGAGGCAAGCACGGCTTTGATTTCTGCTTCTCGCCCGATCAAGATGGCTTCGCCCAGCCCCGAGCTCGCAAAGACATTTGCTGCCCGGATCATCCGGTCTTCTTCTCCTTCGGCGAAGACGACGCGCTTGGGGTGGAGCCGTACCTGATCGAAAATCACCTGCAGCGATCCGGCGATGGGATCGAGTCGCGCCGACAGCGAATCGGCATATTCCTCGAGATCGGCGATCACGCGGCGCGCCACGCCGCTGTCCATGGCGGCCTTGGCGACTGCCGGAGGAATGGTGGAAATCAAGCGGGGATCGAAGGGCACGGGAATGAGATACTCCGGCCCGAACCTGAGCCTCGATCCGTGATAGGCGGCCGCCACTTCATCCGGCACGTCAGTTCGGGCAAGTTCCGCGAGCGCGCGCGCCGCCGCGATCTTCATCGCATCATTGATCGTTCTCGCCCGCACGTCGAGCGCACCCCGGAAGATGTAGGGGAATCCCAGCACATTGTTGATCTGGTTCGGGTAATCCGACCGGCCCGTCGCCATGATCGCATCGTCGCGGATTACCTGCACCTCCTCGGGCGTGATTTCCGGATCCGGATTGGC
>DATBMX010000294.1:0-5856 GCA_036554625.1 Aestuariivirgaceae bacterium | reverse complement strand
CTCCTTGTTCTTGCTGTTTCTTGTTTTGTTATGTGGTTTGATCTTGGCAGCCGTGGTCTCAGCCGGATTGGCCTCGTCTTGCTGATTCTGCTGAGTTGACTTCGTTGCATCGTTGCTCTTTCCCTCAGCAAGGGTAATCTGGCCGCTTCTTCCAACAGTGGCCTTCTTGCCCGCGGCCACATCGACAGAACGTGCTTCTGTTTTGACCTCCACAAGACCTTCCATCACCGCCACCTCCGCCGAGTCGCTGCCTACCGTCACAACAAATTGCGTACCTTTGACGATCGCGGCCATATAGGGCGTCTGTACAGAGAAATGCTTTTCGCTTCGCTTCTGGATGTTGAACTCAGCCGCACCGCGCTGAAGGTGCACTGTTGTTTTCAGTCCATTGTCCAGCTGCCCCGCGATGGAAGCGATCGTGTTCGGCCCTACGAATACCGTTTCCTCGTTACGCACCAGGAGAACGCGGCCATTCTCTCCCGTCGTTACACTTGCTCCATCCTGCAATACCGTGCCGGTTTGGACGGGCAACTGGCTACCGCCATCTTGAGAGTAAGAAGCAGCGCCCGAGGCTTTATTCACAGTCCACCCCACGGCGGACCCATAGCTTGCGAGAGGGACGGTAAGAAAAGCAATCAACAGAACGATTAAGCGCCGCGTCATGGATTTGCCTCTTGCACTGCAACTAGGTTGAACCAAGCAAGCGACGGTGGCGAGTTTTACATCAAAGTAACATCAATTAAGATGGAAAGGATTTGTTCGCATTTGAGCAAAACTCGAAGACAGGTTCCAAGCGAAGCGGCAAATTCCCGTCCGAGTTCCGGAAGGTCATGTGCTCGCTTCGGAAAAAGCAGCGCTGCGCCAATAGTCCATAGCCTGTGAAGCAACTGGTCCGCCAGCTCGTTCCACCAACGCTAGAATCTCTCGATGAAACCTCTGCGCTGGCGCAGGTCCGAGAATAAGGGCCAAACAGCGAATGATCCGGGTGATGCGCAGATGATTGTGGTCCATGGCTGTGAGCCAATGGGTCGTCCGCTTGTAAAACAGAAGCATGCGCGTCCCCGCCCTTTCCAGATTCTGTTTAGCTATTGGAGCAAGTCGCAGAGCCTCGATGTCGGATGATGAAAGAACAGGTGCAAGGGGATTAAACGCGCTAGCCTCCGGCAATGGGAAAAGCCACTGGATATAGTCGTGGATCGATTCAAGTTGCTCGTCCTCAAGAGCAATCACGTCTGCGAAGATGCGGCCACGGTGATCTGTACCTCTACCCTCAAGGAACAACGTGATGGCACTCATATTTGCGGGCTATAGCGGATCCCGACGGCCCAGCCAATCCATTCGCACCCTCAAAATCACGGGCAATATGGGTGCCGTCGTCGATTGACGAGCGAGAGCGGCAAAACCGCTGTACAGGTGGTAGCGGAGGAGGGAATCGAACCCCCGACACACGGATTATGATTCCGCTGCTCTAGCCAACTGAGCTACTCCGCCAGACCGGCGTGGAGGGGCGAAAGCCAAAACGCGACGCGCTGGCATATAGGTTGCCCCTGCGGTTCAAGTCAAGCTGGGCTTAGGCCCGGCGTTTGACTGGTGCGAATTTTGGGCGCGACGCCTGTCCGGCAACGGTCTTGTGCATCGTCACCTGTGCCTCCGTAGCCTTTTCGAATCTGAGTAGCGTGAAGAGCCCAAAGGGCTTGAGCTCCATTGCGCCTTTGACGATCAGGCGATCACAATCGAACAGCGTTTCCATGGGAAACTGCGGCCGCCAGCCGAGGAGCGCCGCAAAGGGTGCAAGCGCTTTCTCCACCCGGCCTCGCAAGCCCTCGCTCTTGCTGAAATGATTGACCACGATCACCTGGCCTCCCGGCCTGCACACCCGCTGCAGCTCCTGCATCACCCGCCGCGGATCAGGCACGACGGTCAGGACATACATGGCCACCACGACATCGAAACCGTTGTCGGGAAAACTCATGTCGCCGGCATCCATTTCGATGACGTTCTCGACATGGGAAAGCCGTTCCCGCTCCACCCTCTCGCGCGCCCGCTTCAGCATCTCGGGCGACAGGTCGATCGCCGTCACCCGCAGCGACCGCTTATAATGGGGCAGCGAAATTCCAGTGCCGATCCCGACCTCGAGAACCCGCCCCTCAAGGCCGTTGATATAGTCCACGGTGCGCATCCGCCCCCAGTCGGCCACCTTGCCGAAGGTGAAATCATAGACCGGCGCCCACCGGCGATAAGCCCGCCGCACCGCTTCCGAAGACATGTGAACCAATTGTCCGCCCACTTCCGCATCCCTTGCCAATTTGCGACCTACTATTAGATCGCCACGATAGTCTTATTTTCAAGCTGAATTGCGGCATGCCGGAACCGCGCCTGAGCGTTATCCCGGATTTCATCCGCTCTGTCGATGACGCCGCCTCCCAAGATGCGTGCTCCGCTGCCCAGCTGCTCGTAGAAAACACAAGCTTGGCCGGGCGACAGGCCAGCCTCCAGTTCCTCCAGTATAACAGCCGTTTCGCTCGACGCCACTGCCAGTCTTGCAGCAACAGGTGGGCGCGTCGAACGCACCTTCACAAAGAGTCTCATGCCATCTGCTTCCGCGAGAGGAAATTCGCCGAGCCAGGTCACCGCCCTCAAAGCGATACGCCGCTTGAGGAGCGCGACGCGCGGTCCCACCACCACTTTGCGGCTCTCCGCCTCGATGCGAACGACGTAGAGGGGTTCGCCTTCCGCAATGCCGAGCCTGCGCCTCTGGCCGACGGTGAAATTGATGACTCCGTCATGGCGTCCGAGCACTCGCCCATTCACATGCATGATGGCGCCGGGCTCGCGTGACTCGGGCCGCAGGCGCCGCACGACATCCTGATATCGCCCTGCCGGCACGAAACAGATATCCTGGCTGTCGGGCTTCTCCGCCACGGTCATGCCCAGCGCCTGAGCGATCTCTCGCGTCTGCTCCTTGCTGAAGGCGCCCAGCGGGAATCTGAGGTAGTCGGCCTGCGCTTGAGTCGTGGCATAGAGAAAATAGCTCTGGTCGCGCGACAGATCTTCAGGCGTGCAGAGCTCGCGATGACCGGAGGCGTCGCCGCGCGCGCGGCTCTTCACATAATGTCCTGTCGCCAAGGCCTCTGCCCCAAGCTCGCGCGCGAGCTTGGCCAGATCATCGAATTTGACCGTCTGATTGCAATTCACGCAGGGAATGGGCGTCTCGCCACGCAGATAGCTCGCGGCGAATTCATCGATCACCGCCTGCCGGAAACGCGATTCATAGTCGAGGACATAATGCGGTATGCCGAGGCCGGCCGCCACACGCTTGGCGTCATGAATATCCTGGCCTGCGCAGCAGGCGCCCTTGCGCCGCAAAGCCTCCCCGTGATCGTAAAGCTGCAGGGTGATGCCCACGACATCATATCCTGCAAGCTTGAGCAGCCCGGCGACCACGGAAGAGTCGACCCCGCCCGACATGGCGACAACCACCCGCGCGCGCGAGAAATCGGCGCGAAGGTCCATCGCCGATCTCACGTGGTCGAGGATATGGTCTGGCAACTTCATGTTGTTTCTGATCGAAGCGGCGCAACTTATGGCCCAGCGCGGGCCTGCGCGCAATTGGCAATAATGGGAATTAATCATCAAGGGAGCCGGCCCTGTTCGGTTTTGGGTCATTTGCGCCCGGCCTCGTTACCGAAAATTGTCAATTGTTTAGCTGTTCCTTAAGCGCAAGCACCGTAGCTTCACACCAGTGAGTTGCGTCTCGTGCAAGGTTTGCAAATGAACGGTCAGTTGCACTCTCGAGTAAGTTACGTCATCGGGCCCGATGGCAGTCCGCTTACGATCGCCGATCTTCCGCCGCCGGGAACCCGCCGCTGGGTGATCCGCCGCAAGGCCGAGGTTGTCGCCGCTGTTCGCGGCGGGTTGCTTTCCTTGGAAGAAGCTTGCAACCGCTACACCCTTACCGTCGAGGAATATCTCAGCTGGCAGCGCTCGATCGACAGGCACGGCCTCGCCGGTCTTCGCACCACGCGTATCCAGCAATACCGGGCCTAAATTTCTAACATTCCGCAATCGCGATGATTTCCGGTGCAGACTGGGAAACTGGTCGTTTGTCGAAATCTCCGAACCATGTGCAGCCGGGAAAGCGGCATACGCGAAGCATCGCTGCAAGTTCGTGCTGCGGCATGAAACGGATCGTGTTTCTCGTGACGATCTTATCCTGGCGGCCGAACTCTTCACCGGGCGAATTGAGCTGGTCGTAGACCCTCGCAAGGCGAGGATCGGTATAGCTTTCGCAGATCACAGGGAGTCTCTATAGCAGGCAGGATGAAAACGCTTGTCGTATTTGCCCATCCGCGCTTCGAGACATCCGTTGTCCAACGGCAGCTGCTTGACGGCATTCGCGGCATAGCCAATGTCGCGGTCCACGATCTCTATCGCGCCTACCCTGATTTCTATATCGATGTCGAAGCGGAGAAATCCCGCCTCTTGGCCCATGATGTCATCGTCTTGCAGCACCCGTTCTACTGGTACTCCGTTCCCGCCCTTATCAAGGAATGGCTCGATCTCGTTTTGGAGTTCAACTGGGCTTACGGTCCGCAGGGCAAAGCTCTTCGCGGCAAATTTCTCATGAGCGTTCTCTCCACTGGTGGTGATGAGAAGGCCTATGGACCTCATGGCCGCAATCGCTTTCCGATCGAACATTTTCTAACGCCCTTGAACCAGACCGCTCATCTTTGCGGCATGGGCTGGCTTAGGCCCTTTATCGTGTACTCCGGACGCCATGCTTCTGGACCAGCGCTTCTGCAGATTGTCGATGACTATCGCCGCCTCCTCGCCGGACTGAGCGGTGGATCGCTCGATCCTCAGGAGCTTCTGGCGCCGGGTTATGCCATGCCCAAATTCGGCCAAGGTTGATCGATGCACCTCAACGACTTCCTGCTTGGCGCATTCGTTTATCTCGCAGCAGCTGTCCTTTCCGTTCCTCTTGCCGCACGCCTCGGCCTCGGTTCCGTTCTTGGTTATCTCATAGCCGGCATCCTGATTGGGCCGTCTGTCCTCGGCCTCGTCGGCGCCGAAGGCGCTGACGTCATGCATTTTGCCGAGTTCGGCGTCATCGTCATGCTCTTCATCATCGGCCTCGAACTCGAGCCATCGAAATTGTGGGAGCTGCGCCGGTCCATATTCGGCATGGGATTGGCGCAGGTTTTTGTCACCTCTCTCGTGCTGTCCCTCATAGCCATGGCCCTGGGGTGGAGCTGGCAGGCGAGCGTCACGGCAGCCATTGCGCTCTCCATGTCCTCGACCGCCCTTGTGCTCCAGAGCCTCAGGGAAACCGGGCTGCTGCGCACGAGCGCCGGCCGTTCGGCGTTCTCGGTCCTGCTTTTTCAAGACATCGCCATCATCCCTGTTTTCGCGTTCCTGCCTCTGATTGCCGCTTCCTCCGCAGCTGATGAAAACTTGAGCCCACTCGCGGCCTTGCCTGGCTGGGCCCACGCCCTCGCCGTGCTCGCGGCCGTGAGCTTCATCATGGCTGCAGGTCGACTGCTCATGCGGCCGGCCTTGCGCCTCATCGCCGAAACACGGCTGCGCGAACTCTTTACCGCCACAGCGCTTCTTATCGTCGTGGCTATCACCTTGCTCATGGGCCTCGTCGGCCTCTCCCCCGCTCTCGGCGCATTCCTGGGCGGAGTAATCCTTGCCGAAAGCGAATATCGTCATGAGCTCGAGATGGATCTCGACCCCTTCAAGGGGCTATTGCTCGCGGTTTTCTTCATCTCGGTCGGTGCGAGCATCGACTTTGCTCTCGTTGCCCGAAGTCCTTTGACGGTAATCTCGCTGGTCATCGGTTTCATGGCGGTG
>DATBMX010000277.1:0-3876 GCA_036554625.1 Aestuariivirgaceae bacterium | reverse complement strand
GCCGACGCCGAACTGGCCGATGAGGCTGAGATCGCCCTTCTCGCCGTCCTTCCCGCCCCTGGCCAGTTCCATGAAGGCTTGTGTTCCTGACCGCGCGATCGTGCCCAGATTGTCGATCAGCTCCTCGCGGTTCATGCCGATCCCCGTGTCGGCGACGGTGATGGTCTTTGCCGCCTTGTCGGCTGAGATGGTGATCTTGAGCGTGCCGTCGCCGCCGAGGAGCGCAGGGTTCGCGATCGCCTCATAGCGCAGCTTGTCGAGCGCGTCCGCAGCGTTCGAGATGAGCTCGCGCAGGAAAACCTCGCGTTCGGAATAGACCGAATGCACCATGAGGTCGAGGAGCCTGGACACTTCGGCCTGGAACACGTGTGATTCGGGCTTGTCTGACTGTTGCGCGGATTCGGGTCTTGCCTTGGCCATGGCCTCTCGATCTTCGCCGTAACGATGTGATGCGAGCACGAGATATGGCACGGTCGCGCCGGCCGTCAAGCTGACGGCAAACAAAAGCGGCGGCCAAACTCCTGGCCGCCGGCTTGACTCGACTAACGAACAGAATAGGGACCCGGCAGCGTCATAGAGCCTCGGAAGGGGGCTGGGGGGCTTGAGTTTTCCGAAGCTCCTGCACCGCCGGGTTTAGAGGCAACGGTGATTCTTATCGTCCCCCAATGCGGAAGATGAGGGGCCGGAATTGGGCGAACTCGTGAAACCTTTGGCCCTTTTGTTGGGCGCAGGTCCCGCACGGCCTAAAGCCCTGCGGGGCCTTGCCATTCCGCAGCGCCTCCGTCATCATTCTTTCATGATCGGCACGCGTCCCACGGCGAGGTTCGACAGTCGGTGAGTGATACCGAGCCCATAGTTCCCTTCCGGCTGCGGAAGACTGACGCCGCAGCCGCAGTTTCTCATGTCAGGCCCGCCCCCTTCGCTCCTGGCGGCATCGCCTTCGACAGGGGCGAGATCTCCGTCATCCTGACCCTCTATGGCAGCAAGGTCGCCGAAGGCGAGTGGCGCGACTACGCCATTGATTCGGGCCGCGACAAGGCGGTGTTCTCGGTCTTCCGCCGTACCGCCGAGACGCCGCTCTACCGCATCGAGAAGACGCCGAGGCTCGGCCGCCGCCACGGACTTTACAGTGTCGTCGCCCAAGGCGGCATGATCCTGCGCCGCGGCCATGATCTGGCACAGGTGCTCCGCGTCCTCATGCGCAAGCCGCGTCTCCTCGCCGTATCCTGACTTTGGCTGCCTAAGCGCAAGCAAAAGCCCCGGAGAGCCTTTAGGGCTTCCGGGGCTTTCCGAGGGGGATGATTGGCTATTGGTTCCTGTTGCCGAACAGCTGCAGAAGCATGAGGAACAGGTTGATGAAGTCGAGATACAGGTTGAGCGCGCCCATGATGGCCTTCCGCCCCATGGTCGCCTGGTCGTCCTGCTCGTAATACATCTCCTTGATCTTCTGCGTGTCGTAAGCCGTGAGGCCGGCGAAGACGAGAACGCCCACCGCCGAAATCACGAACTGCATCGCCGAGCTCTGCAGGAACAAATTGACCAGCATCGCGATGATGATGCCGATCAGGCCCATGAACAGGAACGAGCCCATTCCCGTGAGGTCGCGCCGCGTGGTGTAGCCCCACAGGCTCAAGCCGCCGAAGGTCGCCGCGGTGACGAAGAACACCCGCGCAATGCTTTCATGCGCGAAGACGAGGCCGAGCGAAGCGAAGCTTACCCCGACAAGAGCCGCATAGATCCAGAATGTCAGCTGCGCGGCGGCGACGCTCATGCGGTGCACGCGGAACGACAGGAAGAACACGAGCGCGAGCGGGGCGAAGATAACCACCCATTTGAAGGCGCTCACGAACAGCATTTGCCCGAAGGCGGTGAGCTGCCCATTGTCGACTGCCGCGTTGAACGTGGCGACGGCGGCAATCCCGGTGAGGCCCAGCCCCACGGCCATGTAGTTATAGACGCGCAACATGTAGCTGCGCAGGCCCTGATCGATTACCGCTTCAGTCCTGGCAGAGGGGCGCGCGACGATTCTGTCTCTGAAATCAGCCATCTTAAACTCCCTCGCACCTTTTGGTGGTGGCTGGAATATGGCGCGCACGCGAAAAAGGTTCAAGAGGCGAGCAATGAACAGTCGATACCGCCGCGCAAAGGTTAAAATTCATTCATCTTTTTAGCGAGTTTGACATCGAGTTCGGTCACGCCTTTTGCGCTGTGCGTGCTGAGTCGGACCTCGACCCTGTTGTAGCTGTTGGACCAGTCGGGATGGTGATTGAGCCTCTCGGCTGCAAGCGCCGCCCGCGTCATGAAGGCGAAGGCCTCCGAAAAGCTCCGGAAGCGAAAGCTTTTTGCGATTGTCCTGCCGTCCTCGGCAAGCGTCCAGCCTTCGAGATCCTTGAGCGCGGCCTCGATTTCCCGCGCGCCGAGCAGGCCTGGAACGGTTGGGCTCAAACGGCCACGCCTCTCAGATCATAGGATTCGACGACGCCGTAGGGCCCGCCCCCGCGCGACGGCCGTGACGAGAAGAGCACGAACTGCTGCACTTCGAACGGCCGGCTGACGAACAGGTTCTGCCGCGCCAGAAACTCCTGCACATTGGAAAGATTGGGCGATCTGAGCCGCGCCAGGGTGACATGCGGAGTGAATTTGCGCCCCTCCGGAGGCAGGCCCAGCATCTGGCAGTGCCTTTCGAGTGCCCCCTTGAGCCGGCGCATCTCGGGTGATTCGGCAACGCCGGCGTAGATCGCATGGGGGTCGTTGCCACCGAAGGCCCCCACGCCCTTGAGCTGTATGGTGAAGGGCCTTGCCTCGATTCCCTCGAAGCTCAGCCGCATCTCACGCGCGAGCCTCTCCTCCACGTCGCCGATGAAACGCAAGGTGATGTGATAGTCCTGCGGCTCGATCCAGCGGGCGCCCCAAACACCCCCTTGCAGCAGATTGAGCTCGAAAGCGATGTCGTCTGGAACTTCGAGGCCGGTGAAAAGACGCGGCATGGGTGGCCTCCTTTGTTTGGGAGGGCTGCCTGGCGGCAGCGACGCTTGAAACTTAGACCGATTCCATCATCGATCATGTGACACTAGTCGATTTGGTCTTAATCTTTAACCATGACGAGAAACTCCTCCACATGCGGCATCATCCGCCGGACGATCTCCTCGATGCCCTGTGCATTGGGATGGATTCCATCTTCGAGATTCAACGCCTGTTCGGCCGCCACGCCGTCGAGGAAGAACGGATAGAGCGGAACGTCGTGCTTCTTGGCAAGCTCGGGATAGATGGCGTCGAACTGCTCTTTATAGGCAGCGCCTAGATTGGGCGGGGCCAGCATGCCGGCAAGGAGCACGGGGATGTTCCGCGACGTGAGCCTGCCGATGATCTGATCGAGGCTCTTGCGCGTCTCGTTGGGATCGAGGCCGCGCAGCGCGTCATTGGCGCCGAGCTCGACGATGACGGCGTCGGCGTCTGCCTCGACCGACCAGTCCAGCCGCTCGAGACCCTGCTGCGCCGTATCGCCCGACACGCCGGCATTCACAACCTCGACGTCACGCCCCCGCTGGCGCAGAGCGGCCTCGAGCCGCGCCGGAAAAGCCTTCTCTGCGGCAAGCCCATAGCCAGCCGTCAGGCTGTCGCCCAAGATCACGAGCTTGAGCGGCGATGCGGCAACGGACGGCGCCATGCCGAGCATCAGAATTGCCAGGACCCAAGGGAGGCGCATGGGGTGTAGGTAGGCTCTGCCGCCCGCCCCGGCAAGCACCCTTCTCAATTGGCCGGGCCCGCGCCATATCTCTGGGTCCCGCCTCCATGCGACAAGGACCCGATGCAGAAGGCCCTTCTCTCTCTGACCGATGTGCGCCTGACTCTCGCAAGCCGCGCCGGCCCCGTCGA
>DATBMX010000274.1:0-4611 GCA_036554625.1 Aestuariivirgaceae bacterium | reverse complement strand
ATTGCCGGCAAGGCCGGCGCGCTGTAGCATTCTCTGGCAATAGGCCGTCGCTTCGTAGATTGCCCCGGTCCCCAGAAACATGCCGTGGCGGACCCTGCCGTCGGATGAATTCGAGACGCGCAGAGTCGGCCGAACGACGGTCGGCAGCGCCTCAAGCGATTTGCGGTTGCCGAGCAATTGCGCCGTCCTTCGCGTCGAGCAGTTCATGCCCAGAGTGGCGGCTGACATGTTCGCCGTGCCATGGGACAGGAGGACAAGCTTGGGCAGAACGGCGAAGGGCCGGTTCTCGGCCAGTTCCGACTGCACGGCGTGGATGGTGCCATCGCCGGAACTTATCGCCAGGACGTCGACACCCTTTCCGGCCATGTGGCGCAGCACCGCGGGCAATTCGTCAAACTCCTTGAGAACGGCGATCTCGACAGACTTGTTGCTCGCGAGAAGCCGCCGCAGCTTTTCGCCCTTGCCGCTTCCGCGGCCCGACAAGGGGTTGATGATGAGCCCCACGGTCATGGACTTGAGCCGGCCTCGTGCATCCAAGAAGTGAGCGAGCCGCGGCGGCTCTTTGCGATGATCGCCTGCGCCAGCTGAATGCCATGCAGCAGGAGGCAGATCATGATCCAGGCGGCCACGGCGAGAAGGCCGAGATCGGGCCGACCGAAGATCGTGGCGAGCGTGAGGAGAATGAGATTGGGGTTGCGGCGCGCCGTGATCTCGCGAAAGCGCGTGTCGATGGGGCGCCAGATATGAATTTCGAGTCCGAGCCATTTGATGGAGAAGCCTTCCATCAGCCGCTGCAGAACATAGCCGGCGAGGATCACGGCAAGAACGCTCCAGAGCATGGGCGCAGTCCATTGAAAACCCAAGGCTGAAAGACCCAGGCCCCAGGCGACATACCAGAATGGCGGGTGAATGAGATCGAGGCCGTGGTCGAGAACATCGCCCCATTTGGACGAGGTAAGCGTGGTGCGGGCAAGCTTGCCATCTACCGTGTCGAGGAAAGTCATGAGCCAGGCGGCGGCGAGGCCAAGCACATACTGGCCCTCAAGGAAGAGCAGGAAAGAGGCCAGGACGAGGACGCCGGCGAGAACCGTGACGAGATTGGGCGAAACCCTTAGCGCGGCGAGGGCGCGGGTCGCATGAAAGGCGGGAATGGGCCAGAGCCGTTTGGTGACGATGTCGGTTGCGCCCTTATAGGTCCCCATGAAGCTGCGCCATTCGACATTTCGCCTATTCCGCTCATTCATGATCAGCGCGTAGGGCACTTCGCGCTTGCGCAATTTCTCCCAGAAGGCCAAGCCGAGCTGGGAGGGAGCGCAGATGCGCAAATGCGAAGGGATGCGCTTCGGCTGCTTGCCTCGCAGGAGTTCCAGCGCGAGCGGCGCGTCGCCGGCGGGCACGTGAGCGGCGAGAGGGATTCTTTCGCCGTCTCTTTCGCCGAGAAGGACAAGATTGGGGCAATCGATCAGGGCTGCGATCAGCGGCTGGTCGATTGCCGCGTCGGCGCGAACCAGCAGGAGAGTGCCGGTCATTTGGGCGATGGCGCTCTCGTCAATGCCGGCTGAAACGCCGGCGCGGGCAAACTGGAGCTCAAGGCGCTCGTCCGTCGGCAGCGACCACAGGCGCACGTCGGATGCGCCGATGATGCACAAGGCCGGCCGTGCCGCACAGTCGCGTTGCTGTTCAGACCGAAGCAAGAATCGCATTCCCCTCAAGCTTGGATGGGCTTCTAGCCTATTCCGGCCATGAGGAAAATCGCGGAGATCGCCCATGGCGTGCGGGCGAGGTCACAGTTCCTCGGCGCGGAACACCAGGGTCAGAGCCAGGGCCGAGAATGCCAACAACGGGATCCATGCCGCCATCCAGGCCGGAACCACGCCGATCTCTCCCAAGGTCAAGGTGATGCCGTCGAGAATGAAGAAAATAAATCCTATCCCCACGCCGATTGCGAAGAACACGCCGATGCCGCCACCGCGGCGGTAGGTCGAGGCCAAGGGCACGGTGATGGCGATGAGAATGAAGGTGGACAGGAAGAGGGCGACGCGCTTGTTCCACCAGGTTTCATATACATAAGCGGGCCTTATTCCGAAACCCTGGTTGTCGATGAAATAGGCAAGATCAGCGGCGGACATCTCCTCCGGATCGCCGCTCCTTGCGCCTGCGGCGGCGGGACGCATGTCACCACTGTAGATGAGGCGGGTGACGCGATGGGGCGGCAGGTTGGAGCGGTAATAGACGATTGCGTTATCAAGCTCCCAGCGGCCGCGGGACATGCGGGCAGAGCTTGCGTATATCTGCTCGCGCAACAGACCGTCGCGGTCGCGGCGGAAAATGGTCACGTCGGTGAGCGAGGTCGCCTGCACGTTCGAGCCGACCGCGCGGACGATGTCGGAACCGGCGCGCATCCAGAGAGGATCGTTCTTGCCGGGATTGAGCCGCTTCTTGCCGTAATCACCTATGCCCCATTCATGGAGGGTGGGAGTAACGCGCGGAATAGCCTGATCATTGATGAGAAAATTCATGCCGCCCAGAAACAGGCCAAGGGGCAAGAGGGCAAAAATGAGCTGCAGATGCGAGACCCCCGAATTCCAGACGGCAGACAACTCGTTGCGATAGCTCAGCTCGCTGAACGTCAAAAGAATGGCGAGCAGCGAGCTCATGGGCAAAAAGCGCGTCATGGCGATGGGGAGCTTCAGCATGAAATAGCTGAGCACGGCGAACAGATCATTGTTCTTGAGGGCGAGAATGTCGCGCGCGAAAGAGGCGACGTCGAGGGTCACGACGAAGACCGATATGCCGAGCAGGATAAGGAAGAAACGTGCCAGCACCATGCGGGTGATGAGCCAGGCGATGATTCTCATTGCGCGGCTTCCAGCTGGGGGAGCACGCGGCGGCGCAGCGAACGGATAAATCCGGCGAGCTCGTCAAAAAAAGGCTCCAGCCGATCGGGCCGTACGGTGAAGCACACGTTCCAGAACCGCCAACCGGTGAAGGCAACCATGGCGAGGAAAGGCGTCCACATGGTTAGCCATGGCGAATAGCCATTATTATGCGTCATGAGCTCGCCCTGCTGGATGGTCTCGTGGAAAGCAATCAGGAGGGCGACGGCGACGCCGAAGCGATAGGCGCGCAGATGGCGCCGACGACCAAGCGCGAAGGGCACAGCGAGGAAGGGGAGCACCACGGGCACCAGGATGTTGATGATGCGGCTGTGCAGCTCCGCCGTCATGCTGGCGATGGTGGCCTTTTCGGGCGGCGAATTCCTCAGCGCAAAGAGCTCGGCAAGGGTCAGCTCGCGCTCATCGGCGCCGCGCAGGCGCGTAAACTTTCTCTTGAGCTGCCCGAGGGGCGTATCGGCAAAGGCGAAGTCTCCGACGAGAGGCTTGGGGACGGAACCCTGCGCAGCCGGCTCGGGGGGCGCGGGCAGGTCCAGCCGATGACCATTCTCGAGATGCAGCAGTGGACGCTGCCCGCTCGAATCCGAGATCAGCCGGCCGCGCGTGGCGGTGATGGTCTCGAGGCCCTCGTTGCCGCGATCCTCATAAAGGAAAATCTTTTCGAAACTACCCTCGCCGCGCGAGAGCTTGTCGAGAATGAAAGTGCGATTGCCCGCCTGCATGAACACGCCTTCCTCGGCCAAGTAGAACACCTCGACGTGGCTCGCTGAAAACAACGCGGCGCGGTAGGCATAGCGGGCGTGCGGCTGGAGCCAGCCGAAGATGACCAGGGATACGCCAACCATGAGGACGGAGAGTACGACGATCGGCGCGACCAGCCGCTGCAGTCCGACGCCCGCGGCCAGGAAGGCGTCGATCTCGCTGTCCCGGGAAAGCTTGTTGAAACCAAACATCAGCCCGAGGAACAAGGCGACCGGAATGGCCTGGCCGAGATAATGCGGCAGAAGATAGGCAAGGAGTTCGAAGACGACGCCGAAGGAGTTGCGCTTGCCCAGGGTGACATCGAGGAGCGTAACCATGCGCTCGGCCAGGAGAATAAGCATGCCGATGGTGACGGCCGTGAGCAGAGGCTTGGTGATCTGCTTGATGATGTAGCGGTCGAGGACTGCCATCGTGCTGTTATAGGTCGTGTTCAGGCCTGCGGCCAATGCGATTTGATCCGGTGCAGCAAGCGGGCGAAAAGCTCCGCCGTAATCGGGGGTGCAGCCTTGAGATCGGGCGGGCCGGGCCATCCGCGATCCTCGAAAGCAATGTCGTCGAATTGACGGGAAGCGGAGTAGCGCGGCAGCACGTGGAAGTGCACGTGCGGATCGACCATCATCAGCATCAGATAGTTGATTTTCTCGGCGGCCGGAAAATCGCGGAAGGCAGCGTCTATATCCCGGGTGACGCGGGCGAGCCCGGCAAAAGCTTCGGTGGACAGAGCGGCGAGGCTTTGCGCATCGGATTTTGCGGCCAGCACGAGAGCGCCCAAGGTGACCTGGGCGGGGCGAAGCAATACGGACCAATGCTCGTAGTCGCGCACGAGGGTGCCGGGATAGCCGAACTTGCGCATGGTCTCGTTGGTCATGGGCTTGTCTCGCGGGAACGCTGTTCAATCATCAGGCTTCCACGGATAAACATCGTGCCTGTGGCGAGATCAAGGTCGCGCATCGTC
>DATBMX010000129.1:0-7277 GCA_036554625.1 Aestuariivirgaceae bacterium | reverse complement strand
AACGTGCCGTCCATCTTCATCTACGGCGGGTCGATCCTTCCCGGCACGTTCAGGGGCAGGCCGGTCACCGTCCAGGACGTCTTCGAGGCGGTCGGCAAGCATTCCGTCGGAGCAATGACGGACGAAGATCTTGACGAGCTTGAGCAGGTCGCCTGTCCCTCTGCCGGCGCCTGCGGCGCGCAATTCACGGCCAACACAATGGCCACCGTGTCGGAGGCCATTGGCCTGGCGCTTCCCTATTCCGCGGGTGCACCAGCACCTTATGAGATCCGCGATCGCTTCTGCATGACGGCGGGCGAGATGGTGATGGAGTTGATCGCCCGGCGCATCCGTCCGCGCGATATCGTAACGCGCGAGGCGCTCGAGAATGCTGCGACCGTCGTCGCCGCCTCGGGCGGCTCCACCAACGCCGCCCTCCACCTTCCCGCCATCGCCAGCGAATGCGGCATCAAATTCGAT
This sequence comes from Aestuariivirgaceae bacterium, assembly GCA_036554625.1. Classification (GTDB taxonomy): domain Bacteria; phylum Pseudomonadota; class Alphaproteobacteria; order Rhizobiales; family Aestuariivirgaceae; genus DATBLQ01. Next base: position 6,818 of record DATBMX010000129.1, on the reverse strand, counting down.
CTGTTCGACGTCGCCCAGATCTTTCGCCGCACGCCCTATATCGCCGATCTGAAGCCGGGCGGAAAATACGTGGCCAAGGACATGTTCGAGGTGGGCGGAATTCCTCTGCTCATGAAGACCTTGCTCGACCATGGTTTCCTCCGCGGCGACTGTCTGACCGTCACCGGCCGCACCATCGCCGACAATCTTCAGTCGGTGAAATGGAATCCCGACCAGGACGTGATCTATCCGGCAGACCGGCCGATTACCGCGACAGGCGGCGTGGTGGGCCTCAAGGGCAATCTCGCGCCCGATGGGGCGATCGTGAAGGTTGCGGGGATGAAGCAGCTCAGATTCTCCGGTCCGGCGCGCTGCTTCGATTCCGAGGAGACCTGTTTCGAGGCCGTCGCGCATCGCAGCTACAGGGAAGGGGAGGTTCTGGTCATTCGCTATGAGGGTCCCCGCGGCGGCCCCGGCATGCGCGAGATGTTGGCGACCACCGCTGCCCTCTATGGCCAGGGCATGGGCGACAAGGTGGCGCTCATCACGGACGGCAGGTTCTCCGGCGCAACCCGCGGCTTCTGCATCGGCCATGTCGGTCCCGAGGCGGCGACCGGCGGCCCGATCGCCCTGATCCAGGATGGCGATGTGATCACCATCGACGCCGAGACAGGCGTTCTCGACGTAAACCTGACACAAGAGGAATTTAACCGTCGCGCTCTATCCTGGAAGCCGCGCGACAACTTGTATGGAGCGGGGGCTCTGTTCAAATATGCCCAACAGGTGGGGCCGGCGCGCTATGGCGCTCTAACCCACCCGGGCAGTGAGGCTGAAAGTGTGTGTTACGCTGATATCTAGGGTCCCCGCCCTCACCAAGCTGGCGGCGGCGGCCATCATCGGCCTGCTCATCTGGCTGTTGATCCCCCACAATTCGCGTGCCGAGGACAGCACGCTCAACTTCTTCTCTTTCTCGCCTGCAGCGCCGCAGCTCTCGCCGCCCAAGGTCAAGTCCGTTGCGCCCTGGGCCGAGGACATGAAGAAGGCCCGCCTCGCCTATTCGAGCGGCAATTTCGAGAATGCGCGGGTCTTCCTCGAAAAGGCGTCAGCCGAGGGCAATATCCTCGCATCCTGGTATTTGGGCCACATGTACCGGCTGGGCAGAGGCGTTGCCGCCGATACTGGCAAGGCCTTCCATTATTATTCGATCGTGGCGGAGGGCTTCACGCCCGACGAGCCCGATCCGCGCCGCTTGCGCATCACCATCGATGCGCTCGTCCGCGTGGCCGACATCTATCGCGTCGGCGACAAGCAGGCCTCGATCGCGCCTGACGCGCGGACTGCCTTCCGCCTCTACAACACCGCGGCGTCCTACGGCCATCCCGCAGCGCATTACGCGCAAGGCCTGATGACCCTCAAGGGCCAGGGAGTTAAGGCCAATCCCGAGAAGGCGCTGCGCTGGCTCTTCCTCGCCGCCAAGAAACGCTATGCGCCGGCCGAGGCGCTCCTGGGCGAGCTCTTCTGGAAGGGCGAGATCGTCAAGCATGATCGCACCCGCGCTCTCATGTGGTATGTGCTCGCCACGCAGTCGGCGCGCCCGGAGGAGAATCCCGAGATTTTCGACCGCTACAACGCGCTTGCCGGCGAGATGCCGCAGGACCAGCGGCTCGAGGCCGACAACCGCGCCCAGCTCTGGGCCGAGAAATATCCCTTGCCCCCGCCGCCTCTCGGCGCGTGGCCCGAACCGCAGAGCTAGAGAGATCGTCATGGCCGTGCTTGACACGGCCATCTCTTTCAATGAGCACAAAGATCACCGGGTCAGGCCCCGGTGATGACGAATCTTATGAATTCACCGGCGCTCCGCCGGCCGCTATTCTTTCAGTTCCGCCAGCACCGGCACATGATCGGACGCCTTGTCGAGGCCGCGGACATATTTGTCCACCCGTGTCGCTGCGAGCCGGTCGGTCGCTTGCGGGGAGAGCAGGAGGAAGTCGATCCTGATGCCGTCGTCGCGCCGCCATGCGCCGGCCTGATAGTCCCAGAACGTGTATGGCCCCTTGCCGCAGTGGGTGATGCGCACCGCATCCGTCAGCCCAAGATGCGTGAGCGCGCGGAACCTCTCGCGCGTGCGCGGCAGGAACAGAGCATCATTGACCCATGCTTCGGGCCGCTTGGCGTCATCGCCGGTGGGTATGACGTTGAAATCGCCCGCCAGCACCAGCGGCTCCTCGAGCTTGAGCAGCGCGCCGGCGTGCAGCCGCAACCGCTCCATCCAGGCGAGCTTGTAGCTGTATTTTTCCGTCTCCGGCGGATTTCCGTTGGGCAGATAGACCGCCGCCACGCGAATGATGCCGCTCTTTACCGGGATGACGGCTTCGAGATAGCGCGACTGCGCATCTCCTTCATCGCCCGGAAGCCGCGCCCTTATGTCTTCGAAGGGACGTTTCGACAATATGGCGACGCCGTTGAAGCCCTTCTGCCCGTGCGTCGCCACATTATAGCCGAGGTCTTCGAGCGGCTGTTTCGGGAAGGCCTCGTCGGGCGATTTGATTTCCTGCAGGCAGCACACATCCGGGCTGGCGTCCTTCAGCCATGAGACCAGGGAATCGATGCGCGCCTTCACACCGTTGATATTGAAGGTGGCAATCAGCATGTGCCTAGACGGTGAAACTCGTGCCGCAGCCGCAGGAGGCGGTGGCGAGGGGATTCCTCACTTTAAACGCGGCGCCGATCAGATCATCCACGAAGTCGATCTCGGCGCCTTCCATGAAGCCGAGCGAAACCGAATCGATCACCACCGTGGCGCCGTTCTTCTCGACCGCGATGTCGTCTTCGCTCCTCGCATCGTCGAGTTCGAAATCATATTGGAAGCCTGAACAGCCTCCGCCCATGACCGAAACGCGCAAGTGCATTTTGCCGGGATTTCCGGCAATGATGTCCTTGATTCGCTGTGCCGCGCGGTCGGTGACGGTAATGGGGCTCATGGGTAAACTCTTATGTTGTGGAAGGCCGGGGTCTTGTCAACCGGGCTCGCCGTGGACGGAGCTCTGAAGCCCTTCGCCTCTCAGCCCGCGCAAGGCCGCGGCCGGCTCGTCAAGGAACCGGAGAGCCCGCCCCGCTCCGACTTCGAACGCGACCGCGACCGCATCATTCATTCCACCGCCTTCCGCCGGCTGAAGGACAAGACCCAGGTGTTCGTCTATCACGAGGGCGATCACTTCCGCACCCGCCTCACCCATTCGATCGAAGTGGCTCAGATCAGCCGCGGCCTCGCCCGCGCCCTTGGCCTGAACGAGGATCTGGCCGAGGCCTTGGCCCTTGCCCATGACCTCGGCCACACGCCATTCGGTCATGCCGGCGAGGAGGAGCTCGATCTCCTCATGCGCGACCATGGCGGCTTCGACCACAATGCCCAGACGCTTCGCGTCGTGACAAAGCTCGAGCGCCGCTATGCCGCCTTCGACGGTCTGAACCTCTCCTGGGAGACGATTGAGGGCCTTCTCAAGCACAATGGGCCGCAGCGCGGCGCCGTTCCAGAGATCGTCGGCGATCTCGCGCGTGCCCACCGCATCGATCTGAAAAGCCACGCCTCGGCCGAGGCGCAGGTGGCGGCACTGGCCGACGACATCGCCTACAACGCGCATGACATCGATGACGGCTTGCGCGCCAAGCTCTTCGACGTCATCGATCTGGCAGACGTTCCGCTTGCCAGCGAAGCTTTGCAGGATGTCTTGACCATCTATCCCAATCTCGAGCGTCCGCGCCTCATCCATGAAACCGTGCGCCGCGTTCTCTCGCGCATGGTCCGAGACGTCACGGAGGAAACCGACAGGCGCTTGCGGCGCTTCACGCCGCGCTCTTCCGACGACATCCGCGCGCTGAACGAGCCGCTTATCGCCTTCTCGGCCCAGATGCGCGAGAAGAACCGCGTTCTCCAGTCTTTCCTGTCGGACCATATGTATCGTCATGAGAAGGTCATAATGATCATGGTCAAGGCGCGCCGCATCGTGCGCGACATGTTCGAAGCTTACGTGACGGACATTGGCCTCATGCCGCCGCCATGGCGCGAGGAGGTTTCCGAAAGCGAGGGCCGCCGCGCGCGCCGGGTGTGCGACTTCATCGCCGGCATGACCGATCGCTACGCACTCGAACAGCACCAGCGTCTGTTCGGTCTCGACCCGCTGTTCCGATAAACCGTGATAGGCTGCGGCGCGTAAGGTGGCGACCGGTGGCAGGGAGTTCGTCATGCACGAGATGATTCGAGCGCCAGGACGGGAATACCGCTCCTGGGTCGTCGACAGCAGGAGATGGCAGCAGTACAAGCCGCGCTCCGACGATATTGTGATCGCGACCTATCCCAAATGCGGCACGACTTGGACCCAGCAGATCGTGAGCCTGCTGATATTCCAATCACCCGAGCCTGTCCCGGTCATGAAGATCTCTCCATGGATCGACAGACGCTTTGGCCCGTCTGTCGAGACTGTGCTGGCTGAGATCGAAGCGCAGGAGCACCGAAGGTTCCTCAAATCGCATCTGCCATTCGATGGGTTGCCATTCTACGACGATGTCAAATACATTCACGTTGGCCGCGACGGCCGCGATGCGTGCATGTCGTACCACAACCACGTCACCGGTCTTACGCCTGCCACTCTCGAGCTCTTCGACAAGATCGGCGTGCAGGATGAAAAAATCGGGCGGCCCTATCCGCGCCCGCCGGCCGATCCGGCTGAGTATTTCCATCGCTGGGTTGCCGATGAGAACGTGCCGGTTCCCCCGTTCTTCCATTTTGAGGAAAGCTGGTGGAATGTGTACGAGAGCCCGAATGTTCTGTTTGTCCACTACAATGATCTGAAGGCTGATCTTTCGGGCGAAATGAGGCGCATTGCGGAGTTCCTCGAGATTTCAGTTCGGCCAGATATCTGGCCCTTGCTTGTGGCAGCTGCGGGATTTGAGGCCATGCGCGAAGCGGGCGATGTGCTCATGTCTCATGTCGCCGGTATTTTTCAGGGCGGCAGCCAGCGCTTCTTTCACCGGGGCACCAATGCACGCTGGCACGGCATATTTAGAGAGGCCGATTTGGCGCTCTATGACCTCAAGCTCCGCACCAATCTTCCCGCCGCGTGCGCTCGCTGGGTCACTCATGGCCGCTTAGCGCAGGGTGGGGAAGCACGAACAGGTAGGGTTTCGTCCGCCGGTAAAAAATAACAAGAGAACGAAGAAAGTCCTTGACAGCGTGACGCTCACCGGGCATGTATTCGCCATGCTCGAGAACTGGGCGAGCAGACCAGCAGAACAGTCTTACAGAGAATGGAGATGGCCGGGTGTTCGCCCGGCCTTTGACTTTTGAATGAGCCACGACCCGAACGCGTGCAGATTCTTCATCGTCATTCCGGCGACAGCGATGGCGGAATCGAGTCCGGCCATGACGAAATTTTAGTCCGTCATTCCGGCGAAAGCCGGAATCCAGCTTCACGTGTTTGACCTCATGTGCCTTTTTCGGTAATCGGCGCCGATGGATCCCTTCAGATATTTTTACGACGTCTCCGCGGCGGCGGCCGCTTCATTTGCGCGCGGCGTTCCGGTTGATCTCGCCAAATTGGTCATCGAGCCGCCGCGCAACGCCGCCCATGGGGATATTGCCAACAACCTTCCCCTCATCATCGCCAGCCAAACGAAGGGCAATCCCATCGAGATCGGCAAAAAACTCATCGAAACATTCCGCGCAGATGAATATGTGGCGGAAGCGGATCTCGCCCCGCCTGGTTTTATCAACCTCCGTCTCAAGCCTGCCGCCTATCACGCCGTCCTTGAGGAGATTCTTCTCTCGGGCGAAGCCTATGGCCTGTCGGTCTCGGGCGCCGGCAGGAGCATCAATGTGGAATTCGTGTCCGCCAATCCCACCGGCCCCATGCATGTCGGCCACTGTCGCGGCGCCGTTTTCGGCGACGCGCTTGCCAACCTGCTCGAAGCCACCGGTGCCGCCGTCACCCGAGAATATTATATCAATGACGCCGGTGCTCAGATTGAAACGCTCGCCCGCTCCGCCTTTCTGCGCTACCGCGAGGCGCTGGGTGAATCGATCGGCGACATTCCGCCAGGACTTTATCCGGGCGACTACCTCAAGCCGGTGGGTCGGGCGCTGGCCGAGGAGCATGGAGACGCGCTGCTCGGAATGAGCGAGGAGGCGTGGCTTCCCATCGTCTCGGCCAAGACGGTCGCCATGATGATGGACATGATCAGGGCCGATCTCGCCGCGCTCAGCATCAGGCATGACGTCTTCTCTTCCGAGCGCGCACTGCTCGAATCGGGAGCGATTCCTGACACCATCGAAGCCATGCGCCGGCAGGATCTCGTCTATCTCGGCCGCCTGCCGCCGCCCAAGGGCCAGCTTCCCGAAGACTGGGAGGATCGCGAGCAGACACTGTTTCGCGCCACGAGCTTCGGTGACGACATCGATCGTCCGCTGCGCAAATCGGACGGCTCCTACACTTATTTCGCCGGCGACGTCGCCTATGCGCGCGACAAGATTGCGCGCGGCTTCGATGAGCTCATCTATGTGCTCGGCGCCGATCACAGCGGCTATGTGAAGCGGCTCAAGGCAATCGCGCGCGCTCTCTCCGGCGGCCGCGTCGAGGTTTCCGTGCCCATCGCGCAGCTCGTGAAGCTCTTCCGCGGCGGCGAACCTGTGCGAATGTCGAAGCGCGCTGGCGAATTCGTCACCCTGCGCGAGGTCGTCGATGAGGTCGGCTCCGACGTCGTGCGCTTCATGATGCTCTATCGCAAGAACGATGCGCCGCTCGACTTCGACATGGCCAAGGTGCTGGAGCAGTCGAAGGACAATC
>DATBMX010000238.1:0-6741 GCA_036554625.1 Aestuariivirgaceae bacterium | reverse complement strand
GTGGGGCCGGTGTGCGAATCAGGCGACGTCATGGCGACCGCTCGCCCGCTGCCGCCCCTGCGCCAGGGCGATCTCCTCGCGATCATGACGGCGGGGGCATATGGTGCGGTCCAGTCGGGCACATACAATTCACGGCCCCTGATCGCCGAGATTTTGGTAAAAGACGCCCGCTACGCGGTGATTCGCCCACGTCAGACCTATGAGGATTTGATTGGCCGCGATCGCCTCGCCGCCTGGCAGGCGAGATAGTCAACTCTGATGAATCGGCATGTTTTGGCCGCAACTGTGCTATTATGTTGCCTGTCATGAATCGCTCAAGCGACAGGTTCCTGTTCCGCAAGCTGAAGCTTGCCACGGCAGCGCTCGCCTTCGAGCGCCTGTGGTCGGCCGCCTTTTATTCCGCGATCGTGGCGGGCGTCTTTGTGCTCCTCCTGCTCATGGGCGTGTTGGCAAGCCTTCCCCCCTGGGCGAAGCTTCCCGCACTCATCGGCTTTGCCGCGGCCTTCCTCGTCGCTCTCCTGCCCTTCCTGCGCTTTCGCCGGCCTTCGCGCACGGACGCCCTGCGCCGGCTCGAGGTTCACTCGAGCCTTGCCCACCGGCCGCTCGTCGCGTTGCATGACGAGATGGCAGGCTTAGGCCCCGCTCCCGTCAGCGCCTTTCTCTGGCAGGAGCATCGCCGTCGGCTTGCCGCCTCCCTGGGCGCGCTCAAAGTGGGCCTTCCGCGCTCCGACTGGATCAGGCGCGATCCCTATGCTCTGCGCAATGGCCTGGCGATCGCCCTCATTGCAATCATCGTCCTCAAGGGCGGCGACTGGCGGAGCGAGCTGAAAGCATCCATGGCGCCTCCGCCTCCTGCGGGCGTGGCGGCAACGCTCGACGCCTGGATCACGCCGCCGAACTACACCGGCAAGCCGCCCGTTCTCCTCACCAGTCCCGAAACCCTGCGTCAGCTCGAGGCCGCGGGCGAGATCGTCGTGCCGGAGAACTCGGCCCTCATCGTGCGCTTCAACAACGCCCGTTCGCCCGGCCTGAAGCTTGCCAAGCCTTTGGAGGATGGCTCGGCCGGCGAGACCATTCAGGAGCCCAAGCTTGCCCAGAAGCCCGGCGGCAGCGTGCACGAGACCAAGGTCATCCTCGACCGTCCAGTGACGGTGCAGGCGAGCGAAGGGGGGCGCGATCTTCACACGTGGCGCATCTCGCTTGTTCCAGATACCCCGCCCGTCGCCGAGATCGCCGGCGAGATTTCCGCGAGCGCCAGCGGCGCCACCTCCATTCCCTGGACAGCCGGCGATGACTATGGCGTCATTTCTCTGTCTGCCCGTTTCCGCTTGTCGGACGAGCAGGAAGACGGCGAGGGCCTTGCCGCCGATGGCGTGTTTCTATTCGACCCGCCGGATTTCAACCTTCAGCTTCCAAAGGCCGCCGCGCGCACCTCGGAAGGCAAGGCCATTCAGGATCTGACCGCCCATCCCTGGGCGGGGCTCATGGTCGAGCTCACCCTTGTCGCGCGCGACCAGGCCGGGCAGACGGGCGAGAGCAAGGTCAAGCGCTTCAAGCTTCCTGAGCGGCCCTTCACCAAGCCGCTGGCGCGCTCGCTTGTCGAGCTCCGCCGCGAGCTCGTCATGCGCCCCGATGATCGCGACCAGGTGATCCATCTTCTCGACGCTTTGACCATTTGGCCGGACGGAGTGGTCGACGACAGCGGCGTCTATCTCGGCCTGCGCACCGTGCTGAACCGCCTCTACCGCGCCCAGTCTCATGACGATGTGAAGGACGCCATTGAATTCATGTGGGAGATGGCGCTCGCAATTGAGGAAGGCGACGTGCCGGAGGCGCTGCGCGATCTCGAGGCGGCAAGAAAGGCGCTGGAGCAGGCCTTGGCCGAAGGCGCTCCGCCCGAGCGAATCGCCGAGCTGATGCAAAAGCTGCGCGAGGCGCTCGACCGTTATCTCAGCGCCATGATGGATCAGGCGCGCCGCAACCAGCAGGCCAATCAGAATCAGACGCCGCCGCCCGGCCAGATGATCGACGCGCAGGATTTGAACCGCATGCTCGAAGCCATCGAGGAGCTTGCGCGCAGCGGCGCCCATGAGGCCGCGCAGGAGCTTCTCTCGCGCCTGGCCGAGATTCTGAGCAATCTCCAGCCCGGCATGGCGCAGCAAGGCCAGCAGGGCGACATGCCGCCGATGGGCGAGATGCTGGAGCAGCTTGGCGAAATCCTGCGCCGCCAGCAGGAGCTCATGGACGACACCTTCCAGCTTCCGCAAGGCGAGATGGGAGAGAACGGCGAGATGGGCCAGGGCGAGCCGAACGGCAATCAGCAGGGACAAGGCCGCGGCCAGCGACCCGGCAATTCGGGTGCGCTTGCCGAGCAGCAGGATGCACTTGGCCGCATGCTGGAGCAACTCATGCGGCAGCTCGGCCAGAACGGCATGGATGCGCCGGGCTCTCTTGGCCGCGCGCAGGAGAACATGGACGGCGCATCGGGCGCGTTGCGCCGCACCGAGCGCAATCGCGCGCTCGGAGAGCAGGGAGAGGCAATGGACAATCTGCGCCAGGGGGCCGAGGCCATGGCACGCCAGATGATGCAGCAGGGCAACGGCCAGCAGGGCAATTACGGCCGCCATGGCGAGGCGAGGGGCGATGACCGCGATCCCCTTGGTCGGCCGCTGCCGAGCCGGGGCGAGGACTTCGGGCCGGAGCGCGACATGCTGCCCGACGAGGCCGCCATCGAACGCGCCCGCGAGATCCTCGAATATCTCCGCAACCGCGCCAATGACGCCAATCGCCCGCGCCTCGAACTCGATTATTTCGAGCGCCTGCTCCGCGGCCTTTATTGATTTAGATCAATCTCGTTCCGCAAGTCCTCATGGCCGGACTTGATCTGACTTGATCCGGCAGGCGAAGTTCCCCTCACTGCCGCGCCACATAGCCGACGAAGGGCAATTCCCGGAACGCATGCGCCATGTCCATGCCGAAGCCGACGACGAATTTGTCGGGACAGTCGAAGCCCTTGTAGTCCGCCTCGATCTCTGCCGCCCGCCTCCCGCTCTTGTCGAGCAGCACCGCCGTCATCACGCGCCTGGCGCCGCGCGCCGACAGCAGATCCTTGGCATAGGCGAGCGTGCGCCCCGATTCGAGAATATCATCGACGAGCAGCACATCGCGCGAGCGGACATCCGTGGCGATGTCGCGCAGGATTTCCACATGGCCGGAGGAGACCGTGCGCTCGCGATAGCTGGCGAGCATCATGAAATCGACCTCCGGCGACAGGCCGGCGCGATGGCAGGCGCGCATGAGATCGGCAGCAAAGACGAAGCTGCCTTTGAGGATCGGCACGATGAGCAGCCGCTGCGGCTTCGATGCCGCAATTTCTTGCGCGACGCGCTCGATCTGCTTGGCGATCTCCAGCTCGGAAAAGAGGACGTTGATCAGATGCCCGTCAATTCTTACCGTCGGCATGGCCGGCATTTGAGCCTGTTTCGCCATTGGGAGCAAAGCGAATTTCGACGTGCCGCGCCGTATCAGGCGGCGAAGCGACGCGCGTGACGAAGGTCGAAACTTCTTGGGGTTTGGCTGGCCGCGTCGTGGCTGTGAGCCGCCATTGATAGACAGGCGCCATCTTGGCGTCTTTCAGAGTGAAGAGAAGCTCGGGGATGCTGCGCTCACCCCTTCCCACATTGATGATCTCTCCCTGGATCGCAAGCACGCGCACCCCATCGACGACGCTGTGCTGCTGGCCGACATTCTTGAATTCGAGTCCCGTGCGGTTCACTTCGATGCCGGCCATCGAATAAATGAGCTGCGTATGGGGGAAGGCGCTTGCCACGCGCTCCGGAAAAACGAATCCTATGATCGTCGGAAAAAGGATTGCGCCGGCGAGCATGGCAAAGCCTTTGAGTTCCTTGCGCCGGCGCAGCCGCTTCGCTGCAAGCTGCGCTTCCGCCGCCCGGGCGGCCTGAGCAAGCCGCATCACCTCGCGCTCCGCGATGATGGCGTCTTCGATGGCGTAGCGCTCCTCTTCCGCCGCCACGCCATAAGGCTGCTCGATGACGCTGAGCGCCCTGCTTTCGATCCAGCGATGGCCGCAAGCGGTGCAGCTGACCATCAGCCCGTCCCGCCCCAGGTGACTGTGCGGCATGTCATGGCGAGTTGCGCAGGTGGGGCAGACGACTATCATCGCTTCACTCGACTATGGCTGATTCGACTTGCTCCCGGCATGGCGCGGGAGATGCGGGTGTTTACCGCGAATTAAGCGGCAACATGGTTAAGGTCGCCTTAAGCCTGGGTCCTGGAGGTGATGAGCTGGTTCATCTGGAAAACATAGGATTGCGCTATGACGCGGGGCCCGAGATCCTGCGCGATGTCAGCTTCAGCCTCGAAGCCGGCAGCTTCAGCTTTCTCACCGGTCCTTCGGGAGCGGGGAAATCATCGCTCTTGAAGCTTCTCTTCCTGGCCCTCAGGCCCACTCGCGGGCTGTTGAGCCTTTTCGGCCGCGATATCGCGTCTTTGCGCCGTTCCGAAGTGCCGCGCCTGCGCCGGCGCATCGGCGTCGTCTTCCAGGATTTCAAGCTGCTCGATCACCTCTCCGCCTTCGACAATGTCGCCCTGCCCCTGCGCGCCGCGGGCCGCAGACCTGAGTCCTATCGCGCCGACATTGCCGAGCTCCTCGACTGGGTGGGGCTCAAGACCCAGGCCCACATGATGCCGCCTTCGCTCTCGGGCGGCGAGAAACAGCGCCTGGCCATTGCGCGCGCCGTCGTCGGCAAGCCCGAGCTCCTGCTTGCCGATGAGCCCACGGGCAATGTCGATCCCTCTCTCGCGCAAAGGCTCCTTCATCTCTTTCACGAGCTCAACCGTTTCGGCACCACCGTTCTCATCGCTTCCCACGACCCGAACATCATCCAATCCGGCAATGTTCCGGTTCTGCGTCTGGAGAAAGGCCGCTTGCACTAGAGCCATGCGCCCGCTGTCCATCATCCCCGCGCACGCCCAGCCAATGCGCACATTGACCTTCGCCTTGGGCGTCATGTGCTATCTCGCCACCTTGGCCCTTGGCGGCTTGATGCTGGTCGAGGCCGCACTCGGCCAATGGGCCTCCGGCATTTCATCCGAGATCACGGTTCATGTGACGCCTCGCTCAGGGAGCGATGTGAAGGCCGAAACGGCCAAGGCGCTGGACATTCTCAGCGCCACCGACGGCATTATTTCGGCGCGCGAGCTCGGAGAGCGTCATGTCGAGAAGCTTCTCGAACCCTGGCTTGGCGCAACGCCGGCGCTCGCCGAGCTGCCCCTGCCGCAGCTCATCGCCGCGGCCGTCGATCCCAAGAGCCCTCCCGATCTCAAGGCTCTCGAACGGCGACTGGCGTCTGCTGTGCCGGGAGCAAGTCTCGACACTCATCACCTTTGGCAGACAAAGCTCGTCCGCACCGCCTCCACCCTCCGTCGTTTGAGTCTTGCCATATTGGTGCTCATCGCTTTTTCCGCTGCCGGCCTCGTCATCTTCGCCACCCGTTCGGTGCTCGACGCCAATCGCGGCGTCATCGACGTCTTGAGCCTTGTCGGCGCAAGCGATGGATTCATCGCCCGCGCCGTCAAGGGAAGGTTCCTGCGCAGCGCCTCCCTCGCCGGTCTTTCGGGAATGCTGGGCGGCATCGCCACCTTCGCTGTCCTGGGCCTCATCGACTCCCCCGCCGGAAATTCAGGCCTGGGTGCGGCAAGCGCAGAGCTGCTCATCTCTGCGCCCTCCGTGGCGGCAGCCACCTATGCCGTGTTCCTGCTCGTACCTGTCTGTGCGACGCTGTTGAGTCTCGCCACCGCGCATCTCGCGATCATGCGCCAGCTGCGCGGATCGTGAGCCGGTCTCACATCGTGCAATCGCTGCGCTCGGCTCTGTTCAACGCCGCCTTCTATGCGAACCTCGTGCTGTTCATGATTGTCTTTTCGCCGCTGTTCCTGGCGCCGCGCCCTGCCGCCATGTGGGCCTTGAAGCTCTGGGCGCGGAGTTCCATCTGGCTCTTGCGCGCCATCGCCGGCACGCGTCTCGAGGTTCGCGGGCGCGAGCACATTCCCAGGGGCGCAGCCCTCGTCGCCGCCAAGCATCAATCGCTTTTCGAGACATTTGCCGTGCTGCCTCTTCTCGATGATCCCGCCATGGTCCTCAAGCGCGAGCTGATGCTCATTCCTCTCTTCGGCTGGTTCGCCAGGAAATTCGCCATGATCGCGGTTGATCGCGGCGCCGGCGCCACTGCCCTCAAGCGCCTTATCGAGCGCGCGCGCCATGCCGCCGATGAGGGCCGCCAGGTGTTGATCTTCCCGGAAGGCACGCGCCGCAAGCCGGGCGATCCGCCCGACTACAAGCCCGGCGCGACCGCGCTCTATCTCGCTCTCGCCGTTCCCTGCGTGCCTCTTGCCCTGAATTCAGGCCTGTTCTGGCCGCGCCGCCGGTTCATGCGCTATCCCGGCACCATCGTCATGGAATTCCTTCCAGCCATTCCGGCGGGCCTGACCAGAAAGACCTTCGCCCAGGAGTTGCAGCACCGGCTGGAAACCAAATCTCGAGAACTTCTCCAAGGCTCCCGTTGAGAAGAATCTGCTTTGGGTCTATACAGGAACAAAACATGTACAGAACCTCATGAGCTCTACGGCCCTCGCGCATTTGCAGCCCATCGCCCAGGACATCTGGGAGATGAAGTACCGCCTGAAGGACGCTTCCGGCGCGCCCATAGACTTGACCGTCGA
>DATBMX010000218.1:0-4410 GCA_036554625.1 Aestuariivirgaceae bacterium | reverse complement strand
AATGCTGAGTGGGCCCATGAGATTCGTCGAGCTGGCTATGAACTGGCCGTCTACACGGTCAATGACCCCGAGCGGGCTGTCGAGTTGGCAGCCTGGGGCGCCCAATGCTTCATCACCGATCGTCCGGACCTGATCATCGATGCGCTTTGAGGCGGCCGTGCATGCTGTGGTTTTTCCAACCTGCCGGGTCTATATAGGCCGCAATATATTGGTCGTCGGCAATTGACAGCGACCCCGGAGGTTGCGTGAAGTCACTGAAACCGCTCATGATTTCGGGACGGGAGGTGTTGCCGCTGGTTGAAGGCGGCAAGGGCATTTCCGTTTCCAACGGCGAAAGCTCCGGCGCTTGGGCAGCCTCGGGCGGAGTCGGCACCTTCTCGGGCGTGAATGCCGATTCCTATGATGAGCGGGGCAATCTGATCCCGCAAGCCTATCGTGGCCGTACACGGCGCGAGCGGCACGAAGAGCTCGTCGCCTTTGCCGTCCGCGGCGGTGTTCATCAGGCGCGCATTGCCTATGAGCAATCCAATGGACAGGGCCGCATCCACATGAACGTGCTGTGGGAGATGGCCGCATCGGAGCGAGTCCTGCACGGGGTGCTCGAGGGCGCCAAGGGTCTGATCAACGGAGTGACCTGCGGGGCCGGCATGCCGTACAAGATTGCGGAAATCTGTGCCAAATATGGCGTCCACTACTATCCGATCGTTTCGTCGGCCCGCGCCTTCCGTGCCCTCTGGAAGCGCGCCTATCACAAGTTCCACGATTGGCTCGGCGGCGTAGTCTACGAGGATCCCTGGCTTGCAGGAGGGCACAACGGACTCTCCAACAGCGAGGATCCGACGAAGCCGGAGCCGCCCTATCCTCGCGTCGTCGAGTTGCGTCGATACATGCGCGACGAGTGCGGGCTGGTCGAGACGCCGATCTTCATGGCCGGCGGCGTGTGGTATCTGCGCGAGTGGTTGGACTGGCTCGACGATCCGGATGTCGGGCCAGTCGCCTTTCAGTTTGGTACGCGCCCTCTCCTGACACAGGAGAGCCCGATATCGACGGAATGGAAGCGACGCCTGCTCACGCTGGATGAGGGCGACGTCTTTTTGAACCGCTTCAGCCCCACCGGATTTTACTCCTCGGCGGTCAGCAATCCGTTCGTGAAGGAACTGCGTGAGCGATCGGAGCGCCAAGTGGCATACAGTTCGACGCCCGTCGGCGAGCACGAATGGCCATTCCCGGTCGGCGCGCGCGGACGCACCGTCTATCTCACGGCGGCGGACAAGCTACGTGCCTCGGAGTGGGTCGCAAGGGGCTATACCGAAGCGTTGCGCACCCCCGACTCGACGCTCGTCTTCGTGACTCCCGGAAAGGCTAACGAGATCCTGACGGACCAGATCAACTGCATGGGGTGCCTCAGCGCCTGTTTGTTCTCGAACTGGGCACAGAATGAGCAAGGCACCACCGGCAAGAAGGCCGACCCGAGATCCTATTGTATCCAAAAGACCCTGCAAAAGATCAGTCACTCCGATGATACGGAGAATCAGTTGATGTTTGCAGGTCACAATGCCTTTCGGTTCAAAGACGACCCATTTTATGCGGATGGCTTCATACCGACCGTAAAACAGCTCGTCGAGCGCATCCGAACAGGTGATTAAGAGCCGCAGGAAATTCCTTTTATTCCTTCCAGAGAGCATCCTAGTCTATAGCTGTGTGGGCTTTATTTCTCGCGTGGTTGCCTCTATATTGGAACGATGTCAATGCTGAGACCCTTTGGTGCGGTACTTGAGCGTCTGAAATCGGTGGGGTTGCGGCCGACTCGTCAGCGTTTGGCGTTGGCCCGCCTATTGTTCGAGTCCGGCGACCGGCACGTGACTGCCGAGCAACTCCATGGTGAAGCCCAGGCGGCGAAGGTACGATTGTCGCTGGCCACGGTGTACAATACATTGCATCAGTTCACTGGCCATGGGCTTCTGCGCGAGGTCGTCGTCGAACCCGGGCGGTCGTATTTCGATACCAACATCAGCGACCACCATCACTTTTTCTTCGAATCCGAAGGTCGGCTGGAAGACATTCCGGGCGAACAGGTTGAGCTCGCGCGAATACCAGCGCCGCCAGCCGGGACACGTGTGAGTCGGGTCGACGTCGTCGTTCGGGTTACCTCGAACGAATCATGATTCCAAAAAGAACACGGTTTCGGCCTTCGTTGGAATTCCTCTAACATCTTGACGAGCGAGTTGTTTCGAGGCACATTTACTCAAAGTTTCAACGAGAATGTGCGGAATCTCGATCGATATTTGTTCTGTCCGGATCAGGTGAAGGAGTAACGTCGCATGGCGTCATTGAAAGGTTCGAAAACCCTAGACAATCTCAAAGCCGCGTTCGCTGGCGAGAGCCAAGCCAACCGGCGCTATCTCTACTTCGCTCAAAAGGCCGACGTTGAAGGCTACAACGATGTTGCCGCTGTGTTTCGGTCGACGGCCGAAGGCGAAACCGGCCATGCTCATGGTCACCTGGAATTCATGGAAGTCGTGGGTGACCCCGCGACGGGCGAGCCGATCGGATCGACCGAGCAGAACCTGAAGGCTGCAATCGCGGGCGAGACCCACGAATACACTGATATGTACCCTGGCATGGCGCGCACCGCTCGCGAAGAGGGCTTTGCCGAGATTGCGGACTGGTTCGAAACCTTGGCAAAGGCCGAAAAGTCTCATGCCGGACGGTTCCAGAAGGCGCTGCAAACGCTGAGCTAGGATGCCCTAACGGGCTGCAGCTTCGCTGTTGGCGGGTGGGCGCTCTTGCTCCCACCCGTCGTGGGGCCTTGCGATATCGCTCTCTGCAGGAGAGCGCTCAGCAGATCTGACGGGTAGAGGTCGTCATGCGCGAGGGCAGTCTCGAGCCGCCCGTCCGACACCCCATCGCCTGGGAAGACCCGGCCTTTTATGATCCCGAGGAGATCGATGCGGAACTCCGCCGGGTGTTCGACATCTGCCACGGCTGCCGACGGTGCTTCAACCTGTGCGACAGCTTTCCGCGTCTCTTTGACCTCATAGACAACTCGGCATCGGGAGAACTGGACTCCGTCGACAGCACCGGCTTCAAGCCCGTCGTCGATGCGTGCACGTTGTGCGACATGTGCTTCATGACGAAATGTCCCTATGTGCCGCCGCACGAATTCAGCCTCGATTTTCCTCACTTGATGCTTCGCTATCGGGCGGCGGAATTGAAGCGGGGCGAGGTATCACGCCTTCAGCGGGAGCTGACCGAGACCGATCGCAATGGAAAGTTCGCAAGTCTCGCCGCGCCCCTGGCCAACTGGGCCGCGCGCCTGGAGAACCGCGTGACTCGGTCGCTGGCCGAGACGATCGCAGGCGTCGATCGTCGGGCCGCCTTGCCCATGTTCCATGGGAAGACGCTGGTCCTGCGTGCCTTGGAAGACAAGCCGGAGGCCAATCGAGACGCGCCTGGGTATGGCCGCAAGGCTGTGCTCTATGCGACCTGCTTTGCAAACTACAACAACCCGTCGATCGGCAGCGCTGCGCGATCCGTGTTGGCGAAGAACGGGATCGAGGTGGAGGTTGTCTATCCTGCCTGCTGCGGAATGCCGCAACTGGAGCAGGGCGACATTGCGCGGGTGGCTGACAGTGCGCGCCGTATCAGTGCCGAACTCGTCTCCTGGATCGACGAAGGCTATGACGTGGTGGCGCTGGTGCCATCCTGCGCCTTGATGCTCAAGTTTGAATGGCCCCTCATCTTGCCGCAGGACGCGGCGGTCAAGCGTCTTTCCGAGTCAACCTTCGACATCACCGAGTACGTCGTCGACATCGCGAAGCGCGAAGGCCTTGCGCCAGGATTGCAGCCCCTCGACGGCGGCGTGGCGCTGCATATCGCCTGTCACGCTCGAGCCCAGAACATGGGGCAGAAGGCAGCCGAAATGATGCGTCTCATACCCGGCGCCGAACTGACCGTGATAGAGCGCTGCTCCGGCCATGGCGGTTCCTGGGGCGTCATGAAGGGCAATTTCGAAACGGCTCTCAAGGTTGGACGGCCGGTGGCTCGCCAGGCCGCAGATAGCGGCAAGTCATACCTGGCGTCCGAATGCCCGCTGGCCGGCATTCATATCGGCCAGGGCGTGGAGGGGTTGGCCGGCAGTACGCCACCCACATGTCATCCGATCGAATTGTTCGCACGCGCCTATGGATTGCAGCAGTCCTGATGGCCAGCGGAGTAGCAATATGCCGATGAAGCGAGAAATCACTCCGGCCGACCTCATATCGGCTGCCGAATACGGCAAGGTCCGCATGACTCGCCGCCAGGCCGCGGTCGCGAAAAAGATGCATCGTCGACTCGAGGTCGGGCCCGTCGCGACATTCCACTTCGAAGATTACGACAGCATGTGGTTGCAGGTGCAGGAGATGCTGT
>DATBMX010000186.1:0-2364 GCA_036554625.1 Aestuariivirgaceae bacterium | reverse complement strand
CGGCCGTAGCGGCGAGCCGCTCGAAACTTTCGAGCACGCGTGGCAGAAGCGCGCGCCGCAGCTTTTGGTATTGGCGCGCGGTGGCGCGGCCCTCGACCCTGCCCTGCACGATCAGCTGAGCGCCGGCATCGCCCTCGGGCTTGAGCAGGACGGGGTTCATCCGAACGTCGGGCTGCACGCGCGCGGCGACCGCCTGCAGCCACTGCGCGCGCCCGATCTCTCCGCCCTCGACCGTGACGGCCGCGTTGTTGGACATGTTCTGCGCCTTGAACGGGCGCACGTTGAGGCCGCGTCGCGCATAGGCGCGGCCGAGACCGGCGACGATGAGCGACTTGCCGACATTGGAGCCGGTTCCCTGAAGCATGATGGCGCGGGTCAAGCTCAATCGTCCTCCCTGTCTATTACGTGGGCATAGGAGCCCATGATCCGGCCAATTCTGAGACCTGCAGGGCCAAGGCTCGTTCCGGCGGCATCCTGCATGGTGAACAGATGATCGCCCCTCACCTGTTCGGCGAGTGTCGAATAATGGAACTCATGGCCGCGCAGCTTTGG
The DNA here is from genome assembly GCA_036554625.1 of Aestuariivirgaceae bacterium. Classification (GTDB taxonomy): domain Bacteria; phylum Pseudomonadota; class Alphaproteobacteria; order Rhizobiales; family Aestuariivirgaceae; genus DATBLQ01. Next base: position 1,812 of record DATBMX010000186.1, on the reverse strand, counting down.
TGAAAACGGCAATGCGCCCTTGTGCTTCAGAATGCGGTAGCCGAGCGAAAGCTTGCGTTCGGCAAAGCTTGTGGCGTGCGGCAGGAGCGCAGCCATGGGGTGAGATTTGCCGCGCGCGTCGATAAGGTAGCGGCCGAGCACCATGAAGCCGCCGCATTCGCCATAGATCAAGGCGCCGCCTGCCGCCGCCTGACCGAGGCCGTCGAGAAAGCGGGAATTCGAAGCAATTCTGGCGGCATGCAGCTCAGGGTAGCCACCGGGAAGAAAGACCGCGTCGGCATCGGGGGCCGGCGCCTTATCGGCAAGGGGAGAGAAAAACCTGAGTTCCGCGCCTTGAGCGCGCCAGCTGGCAAGAATATGCTCATAGGTGAAGCCGAAGGCCTCGTCGTTGGCGACGGCAATGCGCTGACCCAGCGGAGACAGGAATTTCGGCAAAGTGGGCTGGATGTCGAGAGGACGGGCCAAGGTCTTCAGCTTGTCAAGATCGATCGAACCGGCGGCCAGCTGAGCGGCGTGAGAAATGAATTCCTCCAGGCCTTTCAATTCCTGCGCCTGCTTAAGACCGAGATGCCGGGATGGAATTTCGAGGCCGGACAGACGCGGCACGGCGCCGACAAGAAGATCCTTCGGAAGGGCGCCGGCAAGCAGGCGGTGATGGCGATCGCTTCCTACGTGATTGAGAATGACGCCCGATACCTTCACGCCCTTGCGGAAGGTCGCAAATCCATGGACGAGAGCGGCAACCGATTGCGACTGGTGCGATGCGTCGACGACGAGGACAACCGGAAGCCCAAGCTCCTTGGCAACGTCGGCAGTCGAGCCCTTACCCTTGTCGGGACCATCGAACAGACCCATGACGCCCTCGATGATGACGAGATCGGCGCCCTCCGCTTGCGCCGCGAGAAGCGCCGTTATCAGCCCCTTCCGCATAGCCCATGGGTCGATGTTGACGCAGGGCTGACCCGATGCAGCTTCGTGAAAGCGCGGATCGATGTAATCGGGGCCGATTTTGGCGGAAGCGACGCGCAAGCCGGCATTCTTCAGCGCGCGCAGCAAGGCGAGAGTGATCAGCGTCTTCCCGGAACCGGACGAAGGCGCGGCGACAATCACGGCATCAGCCAATCTTGTTCTCCCTCAAGGCCTTGCCGTACCAATCGAGGGTCTCACGCCATTCAGACAAGCGACCCACCACGACGATGGCGGGCGTGGGCGGTGTCGACGAGGCGAGAAATTCCTTAACCAAGCCCAGCCTTGTTTCATGCACCGCTTGTTGCGGCAATGTTGCGTTTGAGACGATCGTCACCACATCGTCCGCGCTGCGCCCGCTCATGATCAGTTCGCCGGCAATTTCGACAAGGTGCTTCACCGCCATATACATGACGATGACCGGAGAAGCTCGGGCCACGGCTTTCCAGTCGACATTCGCCGGCATCGCACCTGTGGCGTCGTGCCCGGTCAAAAACATCACCGAGTGGTTGATATCACGATGCGTGGCGGGAATACCGGCATAGGCAAGTCCGCCAATGCCCGCCGTAATGCCCGGTACAATTCTAAAGGGAATTCCCGCCTTGGCGATTTGGCCAGCCTCCTCACCGCCGCGGCCGAAGATGAAGGGGTCCCCGCCCTTGAGACGCAGGACGCGCTTGCCCTGACGGGCAAACTCCACAAGGCTCAAGGAGATATCGCGCTGGCTCAAAGAGGGCTTGCCGCCGCGCTTGCCGGCGTACTGTATTTGAGCGCCCGGGCGCGACCAGCGCAGAATATCGGCGTTCACCAAGGCGTCGTAGACAACCACGTCGCATCGCTGGAGGG
>DATBMX010000166.1:0-1831 GCA_036554625.1 Aestuariivirgaceae bacterium | reverse complement strand
TGCTGATGATGGCCCGCGCCATCGAGCGTGCCGGCGATCGCGCAACCAACATTGCAGAGATGGTGCGCTATTTGGTGCCCCATCCCGTGTCGATGTCGCACTATGCCAAGGCGCATCCAAGCGGAACCGAGACAGGGGCCTCATAGCCTTTCTCGCCCTTCGCGGGAGACCTGAACAGCTCGATAGCGTTCACGCGTTGTGTCAAAGACAGGATCTGATTGAACGGGTGCGCGTCGGCAATCGTGCGCCCATTCCCTTCAAGACGTGCGAGCGTGACATGCGGCCGGAAGGGGCGCCCGTCCTCCTGCCCGAAAGCGGCGAGTAGCAGCGCGTGCATGTTCGTGACCTCTGCGGTGGCAACGCATTCGGCCCACAGCAGCCGCGGCCGCCTCCGCGTAGGTCCATAGGCGAGGCGCGCGAATGTGAGTGTGAAAGCTCGGAGCGCACAAGCCGCCTTGCGCAGCCTTTCTGCGGCTGCAGGGACGTCGGTCTCATTCCACGGCGGGACGAAGGTCAGGTGAAGATCGGCAGGAGGAATGAGTCGGACGGGAAGGCCTTCGAGCGGCTTGACCAGTCTGGCGAGTTCCTCGGCGATGTCAGGAGCAACCTTGATGCCGACGAACATGCGGACGGATGGAGCAGCGATATCGGCGCCCATCACAGATCCGATGGAGGTCGTCGTCTGCGCGGGGGTCGGAGTCAGAATGTGCTTGCCGGACGATTGCACAGGGATGGTCGCATGGGGTTCTCGCGGCTGCGCATGCGTACGCCAACGGGAGCGAAGGAACGCGTCGGCAGCCGGCACGCTATCGTCTTGGTCGTCCTACCTGCCGTAGAAGCCGATCAGCTCGACGAATGCGATCTCGTAAGGCGCCGCCAGTCGCTTGATTTCATCACAGGTGGCCCCTGGGCCAGCATCATTGAGCACAGTCCTCAGAGCGGAGAGTCGGAAATGATAAGCGTGGGCTCGCTCGCCACGTGGCGGACAGGGACCGGCATAGCCGGGCTTGTTGAAGCCGTTAATGGCCTGCTGAAAGCCTCCTCTCTCCAGCGTCTCTGGCCCATAGCCCTCTATCAACCCTGTCCAGTCGGGAGGGATGTTGTAGGCTGCCCAGTGTTGGAACACTCCGCCTGATGCATCGGCATCGTCACAAACGATGAGAAGGCTCCGAGCATTCGCCGGGACGCCAGACCACTCAAAAGACGACGAGATGTTCTCGCCGTCGCATGTGTACTTCCTCGGGATCGTGCCACCCGCAGGAATGGCGGGGCTCTTGAGTGTCAGGGGCATCGCTCTACAGTTCCGATCCTGCCAGAGAAAACAGCCGCTGCAAGGTCGGCTGAAGGTGGTTGGGAGTGCCAAGCTGCATCCAGAGTGGGCGGGCACAATGTGAGAGCATGCGCTACCTAGCTCGCTCGAAGCGTCTGACGGGCCCTGTCCCGAAAGGCCTTCGCCGCATCCGCTCTGGTGAAGACCGCCGCGACGAACTTAGTCCCTGGCCGGGCGGGCGAGGGATCCTTGCCGCCGGACTTGCCGATCAAAGCCCGAACCGCTTCGCGGCGGCGCTGTGAGGTCGCTGGGTCGCCTGCGACCTTAACCGCCAGCTTGACTCGATACCACGGCACGTACCTGCCTTTCCCTGAAGAGCTCGCGGCGACAAGTGCGATTCCTATCGACACCTCGCTCAGCCAACGGTGCCGAGCATTGATCGAGGTCAAATTGGTCACCGGGATGCGCGCGTCAGACACTCTCGCCATTGACAAGGCGCGTTTCTGGGCAGCATCGAGCCGCAAAATGCCGAAGGACAAGCGATGATGTCCAAAGGCCGAC
>DATBMX010000131.1:0-2409 GCA_036554625.1 Aestuariivirgaceae bacterium | reverse complement strand
GCGCACCTTCTCCAAGGCGTTCGGCCTGGCCAATCTGCGCCTGGGCTATGCGGTCGCGCCCGAGGCGAGCGCACGTTGCCTGGGGCTTGCCAACGCCAAGTGGCCAACGGGTGCCGTGGCCCAGGCTGCAGGCATAGCGGCCTTGCAGGACAAGAAACACTTGAAACGCACGCTCGACGTGGTGGCGGCAGGGCGGCGCCAGCTGGCGGCCGCATTCGAAGCGCAGGGACTTCCGGTCGTTCCGAAGCCCGAAGGCAATTATGTCATGGTCGACGTAACCCCTGCAGACCTGTCTGCGGAAGCGTTCGCGGACCGAATCTTCAAACAGTCCGGCGTGGTGATCCGCGGCGACTTCTCCGACCGCTATGTCCGCGTATCGATCGGCACGGCGGCTCAGAACGCCCGCTTAATGACGGCGGTGGGCGCGATCTTGACGGCAGCCAGGCGATGAAGGTCGGTCTTTATCTCGGCACGCAGCACACGCCCGAAACGAATATCCAGACGGTCCTCGAACAGTCGGCCGATCAGGTGCGCGTCGCCCGTGACAGCGGATTGGCGTCCCTCTGGGTCCCGCACCACTATCTCACCGCGCCGATGCAGATGCTGCAACCGACTCCGTTGCTGAGCTATCTGCTGCCGCAAGCGCAGGGCATGACGGTCGGCGCCAACATACTGCTCATGCCGCTCCTCAATCCGGTGCACGTTGCGGAGGAGGCGGTCACGCTCGATCTCCTCTCGGGTGGCCTATACGTGCTCGGCATCGGCCTCGGCTATCGGGATGACGAGTTCCAGGTCTTCAATGTGCCTCTGAAGGAGCGCGTCCAGCGCATGACCGAGAGCATCCATTTGATGCGACAGCTGTGGACACGGGACAAGGTCGATTTCCGCGGCAAGATATTCACGGTCGAGAATCTGGGCATAGGCCTCAAGCCGAGACAAGCTGGCGGCCCGCCGATCTGGATGGCTGCCATTGTCGACAACGCGATCAAGCGCGCCGCTCGGCTCGGCGATGCCTGGCTGATCACCAATTTTCCCACCTTGTCCTCGCTGGAGCCGCAGGTGGCGCTCTCTCGCGAAAGTTTGAAGGAGGCCGGTAAGCCCGAGCCGCCGGAGCGCCCGATTACCCGCGAGTGTTACGTCGGTACGAGCCGGAGCTCTGCCTATGAGGAGTGCCGCGGGCCGCTCGTGTACAAGTACAAAGCCTATTCCTCCTGGGGATTGGACAAGCAGTCGGCCGGCAGCGAGTCCTTCAATCAGCCCTTCGAGGATTTCGTTCGCGACCGCTTCATCATCGGCGACGAGGAATTCGTGCGCGACGAAGTGCAGCGCTACCGGGAGAAGCTGGGTGTCAATCACTTCATCATGCGCGTGCAGTGGCCGGGGCTGGAGCAGGAGAAGGTGCTGCGGACGATAAAGACCCTCGGCAAGCTCTTCGGATAGGGCGGGAAATCAGACATGGGGATCGTCATTCGGCAACCCTTTTGTTATCGTCGGCGATCCCGGGCAAAGGCGAGTAGGAGGCTTACATCATGGTTGCATCGACGCCAGTCAATCCGATCACTCGGCGTGTCTGCGCCGTTATCCTTGCGACGGTAGCGGCTTTCGCGTTCACGGGCCCGAGCTACGCCAAAGAGCTGACCAAGGCATCGCTGCGGCTCAAATGGCTCGCGTCGGCGCAGTTCGCAGGCTACTACGTTGCCAAGGACAAAGGATGGTACGAGGCGGAGGGGATTGATCTTGCGATCAATCCGGGCGGGCCGAACATCATCGGCGAGAACCTGGTTGCGAGCGGCGTCGATACGTTCGGCCATGCGGGTGGCGCCGCGACGCTGCTGCAGGCACGCAGCAAGAGCCTGCCGCTCGCCGGCATCGCCATGATGTTTCAGGAGACGCCGTACCTGTTCGTGGCGCGAGAGAAGTCCGGCATCAAGAGCCTGTCCGACTTCCAGGGCAAGACGGTGACCACCTGGTTCACCGGCCCGCAATTCATGCTTCAGGCGCTACTCAAGGCGAAGAATGTGCCGCTGGACAAGGTGCGCATCCAGGCTCAATCCGCGAGCATGGTGCCCTTCATCGAGGGCAAGATCGATGTGGCCACCGTCACCCTCTACAACGAGCTGCCCGCGCTCAAGCGCGAGGGGATCACCGACCTGACCCTCTTCAACCCGGCCACCATGGGGGTGAACCTGCCCAACGAAGTCATCATCGTGAATGAAAAATTTGGGAAGGATAACCAGAAGCTGGTGCAGAGCTTTCTGAATGCCAGCCTGCGGGGATGGTCGTATGCGCTCGGCCATCCCAAGGAAGCGATCGACATCGTGATGAAGGCCATCCCCGCCGGCAACAGAATTGAACAGGAGGAACAGGTCCCGGGACTTACCGAGCTCATTCTCGCCGGTCCCGGGACGA
>DATBMX010000016.1:0-10756 GCA_036554625.1 Aestuariivirgaceae bacterium | reverse complement strand
GTCACGCCTCGCGTCATGTCCGCGCCTTCAGGCCGAGAATCTGCCTCGCCTCGTCAGGGCTCGCGATCTTCGAGCCGAGCAATGTGATGATCTTGACCGCCTTTTCCACGAGCGTGCCATTTGAGGCATGAACACCTTTCTCAAGCCAAAGATTGTCCTCCAAACCGACGCGCACATGTCCACCGAGCAGGACGGCCTGGGCCACCATGGGAAACTCCATGCGGCCGATGCCAAATCCGGCCCAGACGGCATTGTCGGGAAGTTCGTTCACCTGATAGGCCATGGTTTCCGTATTCGCAGGAGCTCCCCAAGGAATTCCAAGGCAGAGCTGAAACAGCGGCGGATCGTCGATGAGGCCTTCCGCACAGAGCTGCTTGGCGAACCAGAGGTTACCCGAATCGAAAATCTCCATCTCGGGCTTGACGCCGTAGGACTTGATGAGCCGCGCCTGTTCCCGCAATTGCGCAGGAGTCTGAATGACGATCGTGTTTCCATCGCCGAAATTGAGGGTGCCGCAATCAAGTGTACAGATTTCCGGATGCAGCGCCGCGACATGCGTCAGCCTCTCGACCGGGCCTACAAGATCGGTCGAAGAGCCCCATTGCATCGGATTTTCACCCTCGCCGACCTCGACATCTCCGCCCATGCCCGCCGTGAGATTGATGATGACATCATCGTTCTTTGCTTTTATCCGCTCGACCACCTCTTTATAGAGGTCGACACCTCGTGCGCCCTTGCCCGTCTTGAGATCGCGCACGTGGCAGTGGACAATGGCCGCTCCGGCCGCCGCAGCCTCAAGCGCCGCGTTTGCGATCTGCTCAGGTGTTATGGGAATTCTAGGGTGTCTGCCTACGGTATCGCCCGCGCCGGTGACTGCGCAGGTGATGATGACATTCGGATTCATGGCAAGCCTCTCCTGAAAAGTGCCGGCAAGCTTAGTAAGCCGCAGGGCTTCCGATTTGATGTTTTTCGCCGTGACTTGTGCTAAATCGCCAAGCATGAAAAGTCGCGATGTCGCATTCGTGCTGTTTCCGAAGTTTTCAATGATCGCGCTTTACGGAGCGCTTGAACCCCTGCGGGTTGCCAATCGCTTTGCCGGTCAGGCATTCAACTGGCGGTTCGTCTCGCTCGACGGGGAACCGGTCGCTGCATCAAATGACATTCCGATTTCGGTCAATGCATCTTTGAGCGGCATCGGCACGCCCGATCTCGCGATGTTCTGCGCAAGTTACGAGCATGAGACTGGCCTGACCGCGCCCGTTGTCGCTACAGTTCGAAAACTTGGCCGGCGCAGGACAACGCTCGGAGGAATGGATACGGGACCCTTCATCCTTGCCCACGCCGGCGTTCTCGATGGCTATCGCGCTACCTGCCACTGGGAAAGCTTCCCCGGTTTTCGCGAACGCTACCCAGCAGTGCAGACCACCAAGGCCCTCTATGAGATAGATCGGGACAGGCTGACCTGCGCAGGCGGAGCGTCGTCGATCGATATGATGCTCGATTGGATTGGCCGACTACATGGCCAAGCATTGGCGGTGCAGGTGGCAGATCAGCTGCTCCATTTCCGCCTTGTGGAGAACTCGGCTGAAGCACGCGTGCCGCGGGAAACCCGCTATCAGACGAACGATCCAAGACTGCTCTCTGTCCTCCGGCGCATGGAGGAAAACATCGAAGAACCCGTATCTTCATCAAAATTGGCAGAAGACGCCGGACTTTCACAACGCCATATGGAGCGGCTGTTTCGGCAAGAACTGTCGACCACGGCGCGGTCGCTTTATCTGCAGTTGCGGTTAGATCGTGCTGAGCGGCTGTTGACCTATGGCGGCGTAAGCGTTCGCGATGCGAGCATTGCCTGCGGCTTCTCATCGCTCGCCCAGTTTTCGCGGATGTTCAAGCTCCGCTTCGGCCGCCCGCCTTCAGCGATCCGCAAAATCAGGCGCCCGCCTGCCACGTCCTCAGCGCCTCCAGAGGATAGATGAGCATCAGAACGTTGAGGGTGAGATTGTCGCGGATCGCGTAGCCCACCCCGATCTCCATGGCGAGACCTGTGGCGATAGTAAGCCAAGCGGGCATGGTTGCTGCCAAAAGATAACCGAGAATCATGAAGCCGATATCTGCCGCGGAGTTCAGAATGCTGTCGCCATAGTAGTCGAGCGAAATCGTCGCTTCGCGATACCTCTCAATGATGAAGTCGGTGTTCTCGAATACCTCCCAGCCGGCTTCAAGGGCACTCGCAAAGGCAAGCCGTTTGCCGAGTGACCACTCGGGAACGACCAGCCACATGACAAGGTAGAACAGAAAGCCGTGGATGATATGGGTGAAACTGTACCAATCGGATATATGTTGCGAATTCTCCGCGCTCATGACCAGGCCGTGCCACAGTTTGATCGTGCCGCAGGTGCACCGGGGAACTCTCCCCATCGAATAAAGCAGTGCTGCGGCGCCAAGAATGATGGCACCGATAATCAAGATGTGCCGCCACGCGATGACGCTTCGCTCGGCGGAGCCGACAAACAGGCTTATGCTTCACCCCCCTGACTCTCCACAAGAGAGCAGCCGATGATCTTCCAGGTGCCGTCCGCCTGCTTCTCGAAGGAATAGAGCGCGACCCAGGCCTTTCCATTGGCATCGATAATCGTGACGCGCTGCGTCGGCCGACCGTTCATCTCGTTTGTGACGGCGCCGAACGAGTAACTGCGTGGTCGATAGACGGGCAGATAGCCATTGCGCACCATCTGCATAAAAATCTCGGGCGAGGGAAAGATCTTCTTGATGGCGGGCGCGGCATAGCTATAGGCGGCAACACCGTCATCGGCGCGAAAAGCTTGAATCTGACTGCTGATAATGCGGCGGAAGACCTCGCTGTCGCTGCCGCTCAATTCCTGGGCTTGCACCACGCCAAGGAACATTCCAAGCGCAATGGTCATCACCACCATACATCGCATCAAGCGCATGATCGCCTCCCTTGTTTCAGCTGGCCATTCAATATACGGAGGTTGGCCGGAGGCTGGTTTCACAAGGGCGTCAACATGCTCAACCGTGCCAATGCCGACATCGACCAAGCCTTGGATGAGGCCCGGCGACTTTATGCCAGGCGGCGTCCCAAATCGAAGGCCTTGGCCGAAGAAGCTGAACGCTACATGCCCGGCGGCAACACGCGGACCGTGCTCTATCACGGACCTTTTCCGCTCCGCGCTGCCTGCGGCAACGGTGCCTTGCTCACTGATGCCGATGGCCATGATTACGTGAATCTCGTTGGCGAGCATTCAGCCGGTCTCTATGGGCATTCGCATCCCGTCATCAGAACAGCTGTCGCGGAAGCGCTCGAAGAGGGGTTCAACCTTGCCGCGCACAATGTGCTGGAAGTGCAACTCGCCAGGATCATCTGCGAGCGTTTCAAATCGGTCGAACTCGTCCGCTTCACGAATTCGGGCACGGAGGCCAATCTTCTCGCCTTGTCCACTGCCAGGGCATTCACCCGGCGTTCCAAAGTGATCGCCTTCGAAGAAGGCTACCACGGGGGCTTGCTTTATTTGGCAGGGGGCGGTGTGCCGATCAACGCGCCATTCCCTCTTTCGTTGGCGACATACAACAATATAGAGGGCACCAGGGCGCTGATCCGTAGCCTTGCCGAAGATCTTGCCTGTGTCATCCTCGAGCCCATGCTCGGCGGAGGTGGCTGCATTCCCGCCGACCAAGCCTTTCTCGAGATGCTCAGGGAGGAAACAAGAAAAGCGGGAGCATTGCTCATTTTCGACGAAGTCATGACCTCGCGTTTCAAGGGTGGCGGTGCGCAAGGGCTGTGGGGTGTCACACCGGACTTGACGGCGCTTGGCAAATATCTAGGGGGTGGGATGACGTTCGGTGCGTTCGGCGGGCGGGCCGACATCATGTCGATTTACGATCCGCGACAACCCGGCGCGATGCCTCATGCCGGCACCTTCAACAACAATGTCGTTACAATGGCGGCGGGAATTGCCGGCCTATCCAAGCTCTTCACGTTAGAGGCGGCAGTTCGCTTGCATGAATTCGGCGACTCCACGCGAAACCGGTTGAACGGGGTTTTCTGCGATCTGGGGGCCAAGCTTGCGACGACGGGTGTCGGCTCGCTCATGATGCTCCATGAGACGAGCGGGGGGCCGATCGTCGCAGGAAGTCTCAAGTCCGAAGATGCGAAGCTCAAGCAGCTTCTCTATTTCGACCTCCTCGAGCAGGGATATTTCGTGGGTCCGCGACTTTTCCTGGCGCTAACCCTGGAAGTGACGGAAGGCATGATAGACGGACTAATCGATGCCTTGCGAAACGTGATTGGCGCGCGCCGCTCAATCTTCTGCCGCTAAGCCCCCCACGCGCGCCCTTGACCACGAAGGGCAAGTGAGTTCAATCTCTGGCCTTCAAGAAAAGAGGTCTTCCGCCCTCTATCGAGCTCGAGCGCGATTGCTGAAGCGAGGGTCTCGAGCACGTCAGACGCGGCAGGAAGTATAGTGCGAGGAGGAGTGCGATGCCGTCCGTTTCTTTGAACGTCAATGGCCAAGCCGTTTCCGCCGAAGTGGAAGGGCGAACCCTCTTGGTGGATTTTCTGCGCGATCATCTCGGCCTGACCGGCACCCATGTCGGCTGCGACACGAGTCAGTGTGGAGCCTGTGTCGTGCATCTCGATGGCAAGGCAGTCAAATCGTGCACCGTATTTGCAGTCGGATGCGACGGTGTGGAGGTGACGACCATCGAAGGTCTTGCCCGCAACGGCAGGCTCCATCCGATGCAGGAGGCATTTCAGGAAAATCATGGTCTGCAGTGCGGTTTCTGCACGCCAGGCATGATCATGGCCGGTGTTGATCTCGTACGTCGTCGCGGCAAGAGCCTCGATGAGTCCACGATACGGGCTGAACTCGACGGCAATCTCTGCCGCTGCACCGGCTACCACAATATTGTGAAATCGATCCAGGCAGGTGCCGCGAAAATGTAGTTCGTGGTTGGTGAGGAAGCTTCGAAGAGGAGAGGCGTATGAGCGATACCGGAATAGGCGCTCGTGTACGGCGCAAGGAAGATCGCAGGTTTATCACGGGCAGGGCGAATTACACCGACGACATTAATCTGAAGAACCAGACCTACGGCTATTTTGTCCGTTCGCCGCATGCCCATGCGACGATCGACTCGATTAATATTTCACAGGCCCTTAAGGCGCCCGGGGTCATTGCCGTGCTCACTGGTGAAGATCTCGCTGCCGACAAGCTCGGCGGACTCATCTGCGGCTGGATGATCCACTCGAAAGACGGAAGTCCCATGAAAGTCGGTCCGCATCCGGCGCTGGCGCAAGGCAAGGTCCGGTATGTTGGCGATCATGTGGCGATCGTCGTTGCCAAGACCAAAGCGCAAGCAAAGGCTGCTGGAGAGCTTGTGCGCGTGTCCTATGGCGAGTTGCCGGCCGTCGTCGATCCTGCCGACGCTCAAAAAAGCGGCGGCCCGCCCGTGCATGACCTTGCGCCGAACAACACGGTTTTCGAATGGGCTCTTGGCGACAAGGCAGCGACCGACGGCGCCTTTGCCAGGGCGAGCCACGTGACAAAGATGAACATTGTCAACAACCGGCTCGTGCCAAATGCCATTGAGCCGCGCGCGGCCATCGGTTCCTATGACGCGGCCAGTGATCATTTCACGCTCTACACCACGAGCCAGAACCCGCATGTCGCAAGGCTCGTCATATCGGCTTTCGTCGGTATCGCTCCGGAGAACAAGCTGCGTGTGGTTGCCCCCGATGTCGGGGGCGGCTTCGGGTCCAAAATCTTCATTTATGCCGAGGAAGTACTCTGCCTCTGGGCCTCAAAGCGTATCGGCGGACGGCCAGTAAAGTGGACAGCGGAACGCACGGAATCCTTCCAGGCTGATGCCCATGGCCGCGACCATGTCACGGAAGCCGAGTTGGCCATGGATCAGAGCGGCAAGATTATTGGCCTACGTGTAAAGACGATTGCCAATATGGGCGCCTATCTTTCGACGTTCGCAAGCTGCGTGCCGACCTATCTTTACGCTACGCTGCTTTCCGGCCAATACAATATTCCGGCGATCTATGCGGAGGTGGACGCGGTCTATACGAACACCGCACCCGTCGACGCCTATCGCGGCGCTGGCCGGCCGGAGGCTACCTATGTGGTTGAACGGCTCGTCGAAACGGCGGCACGCGAGATGAAGATCGATCCCGCTGAATTCCGCCGCCGCAATTTCATAACGAGTTTCCCGCATCAGACTCCGGTCATAATGACCTATGACGCGGGCGATTATCACGCGTCGCTCGAGAAGGCGCTTGGGCTTGCGGATTACAAAGGTTTCCCCGCCCGCAAAGCGGCAGCGGCTGCGAAGGGCAAGATGCGCGGCATCGGCTTTTCGACTTACATCGAGGCCTGCGGCATAGCGCCCTCCGCAGCCATCGGCTCGCTTGGGGCTGGCGTTGGGCTCTGGGAATCGGCCGAGGTTCGCGTCAACCCAGTGGGCACCGTCGAAATCCTCACAGGCTCGCACAGTCACGGCCAGGGTCACGAGACGACCTTCGCACAGCTTGCCTCTGACAGGCTCGGCATCCCGATCGACAATGTTTCGGTGATCCATGGGGATACCGACAAAGTTCAGTTTGGCATGGGAACCTATGGCTCGCGGTCCGGCGCAGTTGGCATGACGGCCATCGCTAAGGCGCTCGACAAGATCGAAGCGAAAGCCAAGAAAGTGGCTGCCGCAGTCATGGAGGCGGCGGAGGGTGACGTCGAATTCAAGGACGGCTCTTTCACAGTCAAGGGCACAGACAAAAAGATGGCTTTTGGCGAAGTAGCTCTTGCCGCCTATGTGGCCCACAAATTTCCTTCCAACGAGATTGAACCGGGACTGAAAGAAGGATCATTCCACGATCCGTCGAACTTTACTTTCCCCGCGGGCTGCCACATCTGTGAGGTTGAAATCGATCGCGAAACCGGCATGACCGAGATCGTCAATTGGGTGGCGGTGGACGATTTCGGCACCATTATCAATCCGATGATCGTCGAGGGACAAGTGCATGGTGGGATCGCTCAGGGCGTTGGGCAGGCTCTTACGGAGGCCTGCGTCTACGACCGCGAAAGCGGGCAGCTACTAACCGGCTCGTACATGGATTATTGCATGCCACGCGCGCATGACTTTCCTGAATTCAAGCTCGGTTTCACGGAGACGAAATGCCCGTCCAATCCTTTGGGCATGAAGGGCTGTGGCGAAGCCGGCGCCATTGCTGCTCCCGCCGCGGTGATGAACGCGGTTACAGACGCCTTAGGGGTCCGGGATTTGCCGATGCCTGCATCGCCCCACCGGGTGTGGAGAACGATCAAAGGCATGAGGCTTGCCGCCGAATAGCGAAATATCAGGGAGTGAGTTCGATGAGGGACTTCAACTATCACCGGCCTGCCAAAGTCGCAGACGCGGTAAAGCTCATCAAGAAGGCGAAGAACGGCAAGCTATTGTCAGGGGGAATGACGCTCATTCCCACCATGAAGCAAGGCTTGACCGATTTGACCGACATTGTCGATCTCGCGGGCCTGAAGAACGCGGGAATTGTCGTCGGAAGCGGAACCGTTACCGTCAAGGCGGGCACAACCCACAATGACGTGGCGGACAGCCGTGAACTCAAGGGTACTCTTCCGGCGCTGGCGGCAGTCGCCGGCGCGATTGGCGATCCGCATGTAAGAAACAGGGGAACCATCGGCGGTTCCATTGCCAACAATGATCCCGCGGCTGATTATCCTGCGGCGCTCCTGGGGCTTGGCGCAACCGTGATCACGAATGCCCGCAAGATCCCCGCCGACAAGTTTTTCACCGGCATGTTCTCCACGGCTCTGAAGCGTGATGAGATCGTGACCGCCGTGGAGTTCCCGGTTTTGCGCAGAGCCGGTTACGCCAAATTTCCCAACCCAGCATCGCGCTATGCCATGGTTGGCGTGTTCGTTTCACAAGATACGGCGGGAAAGGTCCGCGTGGCAGTCACGGGTGCCGGACCTTGCGTTTTCCGTCAACGACAGATGGAAACGGCACTCGAGAAGACCTTCTCACCCGATGCGCTGACCGAAATTGCCGTAAGCCCCAGCGGACTCAACAGCGACATGCATGGATCACCCGAATACCGTGCTCATCTGGTCAACGTGATGGCGCGGCGTGCCGTTTCAGCGGCTCGATAGTGACTGATTGTGTGATCTGGGCAGGATTGTCTGCCAAGGCGTTTGATGGCTGACGACCTGCCGGACTCGATCGACGGAACGCTTCATCTTTTGGCGCGCGGCAGGTACGTCGCCGACCGTGCTTTGGCTACCGTTGTGTTTCTCGCGCTGAAAATGAGTCGGCCTTTGTTCCTCGAAGGCGAGGCCGGCGTCGGGAAGACAGAAATCGCCAAAGTGCTGGCCGAGACGCTGAGCCGGGACTTGATCCGCCTCCAGTGCTATGAGGGCCTCGACGTGAGTTCGGCCGTTTACGAGTGGAACTACCCGGCTCAGATGATCGACATCCGGCTTGCCGAGGCGGCAGGCGTGAAGAACCGGGAGCAGCTCGCGATCAGCGTCTTTTCCGAGCAATTTTTGATCAGCCGACCGCTTTTGCAGGCGCTGCGCGGCAAGACCGGCAGTGCGCCTGTCCTGCTCGTCGATGAGCTCGACCGAACTGACGAGGCCTTCGAGGCCTTTCTCCTCGAGGTTCTGTCTGATTTTCAAGTCACGATTCCGGAACTCGGCACCATCAAGGCAGCCGAGCCTCCCATTGTCGTCATCACCTCGAACCGCACGAGAGAGATTCACGATGCCTTGAAGCGCCGTTGCCTTTACCACTGGCTGGGCTATCCCAGCCTGGAGCGAGAGCTCCAGATCCTGCGCACCCGTAAACCCGAGGCTTCAGAAGCGCTGTCGGAGCAGGTGGTGCGCTTTGTGCAGGCTTTGCGCGGCATGGATCTGTTCAAGCCACCTGGCGTCGCAGAAACCCTCGATTGGGTGACGGCACTGCACGAGCTTGACAGTGTTTCACTCGACCCCCAAATCATCAATGATACTTTGGGCGTGCTGCTAAAATATCAGGACGATATCGTGAAGCTCGAGGGCTCGGAAGCCAAGCGGCTGCTCGATCAGATCCGCGCGGAGATCCGGGCACAGGCGCACGCCTGAGAGATGGCGATGGAAGCGACCTCAAAACGGCTGATCTCCAAGCCGCACCCCGGCGGCAAGCTTGCCGAGAACATAATGCATTTTGCCCGCGTTCTACGCGGCGCTGGCCTGCCTCTAGGACCAGGCCAAGTGCTCGACGCAATTGAGGCGGTCCAAACCGGCTGCCTCAAGAACAGGGACGATTTCTATGCAGCGCTGCACGCCGTTTTTGTAAAACGCCATGAACATGATCCGCTTTTTAGGGAGGCTTTCCACATATTCTGGCGGCGACCGAGGATGTTGGAGCAGCTTATCCAGCTCTTGTTTCCCCAAATCAGCCGCTCGGCGGGTGACGAAAAGAAAACGAGCGGTCACCGCAGGCTTTCTCAAGCGCTGTTCGATCAAACCAGCCCGATGCATGCTCAGCGGCAGGAATCCCCGGGTGAGCTCGAGGTCGACGCGAGCTACACATTCTCGAGCCGCGAAATCCTGCAAAAGAAGGATTTCGAACAGATGACTGTGGAGGAACAAGTCGCAGCAAAGCGTGCTATCGGCGAACTTCGCTCCCACAGAGTTCAAGTGAGGACCCGGCGCTTTCATTCGGTGCGGCACGGTGAAAGGATCGATATGCGGCGCACTCTCAAGGCTCTGCTCGCGTCAAGCGGCGAGCCCATCGAGTTGCGCTTTAAGCGGCGGCGGCTCAGAGAGCCACCCTTGGTCGTGCTTTGCGACATCTCCGGGTCCATGTCGAACTACTCACGGATGTTTCTTCACTTCGTTCATGCCCTGATAAACGATCGCGAACGCGTTCATGTCTTTGTTTTTGGAACGCGCCTCACAAACATCACGCGGGAGCTGAAGCGTAGCGACGTCGATGATGCCATGCTCAGAGTCTCGCGCGCCGTGCAGGATTGGTCGGGCGGAACGCGCATCGGTGAAAGCTTGAAGCTTTTTAACTTCCGCTGGGCCCGGCGGGTGCTCACCCAGGGAGCCCATCTGATGCTAATGAGCGATGGGCTTGATCGCGACGACATCGCCACTTTGCGTGAGGAAATGGCGAGACTTCGCCGGTCGGCCCGAAAAATCATCTGGCTCAATCCCTTGCTGCGTTTTCAGGGCTTTGAGCCGCGCGCCAGAGGCGTGCAGGCAATTCTGCCGAACGTCGACGAGTTCAGGCCCGTTCACAATCTGGAAAGCCTGGGCGCGATCGCAAGTGCCCTTTCCGGTAAATCACAGGACAAGAACATTTCCAGCTGGCATGAGATGGCGAGAACCGCGAGGGAAGCATGAAGATGGATCTCCTGGAGCAAGCTGCGCTATGGCTGGACCAGGGGCGCAGGCTTGCTGTCGCCACGGTCATTGAGACCTGGGGGTCAGCTCCACAACCGGTAGGCAGCCAGCTAGTTATTGACGAAGACGGAAGTTTTGCTGGTTCCGTGTCTGGCGGGTGCGTAGAGGGTGCAGTCGTCAGTGAAGCACAGGATGTCATTCGTTCAGGAACACCAAAAACCTTGAGCTTTGGCGTCGCCGACGAGACGGCATGGCGCGTTGGTCTGGCATGCGGCGGGCGCATCAGAGTGCTTGTCGAACCCCTTGGGGACTGACTCCCGATGAGGAAA